>NZ_JIBB01000018.1:0-66712 GCF_000620525.1 Acinetobacter sp. UNC436CL71CviS28 | reverse complement strand
ACAGTTACTGATACAGAGGGCAATATTATTGAAGGAGCCAAGGTAGAAGTCTGGCATGCCAACAGCCTGGGGAACTATTCATTCTTTGACAAGTCCCAGTCCGACTTTAACCTGCGCCGTACCATCCTTACAGATGTGAATGGTAAATATGTTGCCCTGACCACCATGCCGGTAGGTTATGGCTGCCCGCCAGAAGGCACCACCCAGGCGCTTTTAAACAAGCTCGGCCGTCATGGTAACCGCCCTTCTCATGTGCATTATTTTGTATCGGCACCGGGTTACCGCAAGCTCACCACACAGTTCAATATCGAAGGTGACGAGTATCTGTGGGATGACTTTGCCTTTGCTACCCGTGACGGACTGGTTGCCACAGCAACAGATGTGACTGATGAAGCTGAAATATCCCGTCGTGAACTGGACAAGCCATTCAAGCACATCACTTTTAATGTTGAGCTCGTGAAAGAAGCAGACGCTGCTCCTTCTAGCGAAGTTGAACGACGCCGCGCAAGCGCTTAAGCGTTATAGAGATACCGGGTTCAGCTATTTTTAGCTAAACCTGGTGACTTCCACAAATTTGGAAAGTCGGAGAACGGACATGCCACGTATTCCTGTAATCAATACCAGCCACCTTGACCGTATTGATGAATTACTTGTAGACAATTTTGAAACTGGTGAATTTAAACTTCACCGCTCAGTCTTTACAGATCAGGCGCTGTTTGATCTAGAGATGAAATATATCTTTGAAGGCAACTGGGTATACTTGGCACATGAGAGCCAGATTCCGAACAATAACGACTATTACACTACCCATATTGGCCGTCAGCCGATCATCATTGCACGTAACCGTACCGGTGAACTGAATGCTATGATCAATGCCTGCTCGCATCGCGGTGCACAGCTTTGCCGTTACAAGCGCGGCAACAAGGCCACTTATACCTGTCCATTCCACGGCTGGACATTTAATAACTCTGGTAAGCTGCTTAAAGTAAAAGATCCGGCAGATGCAGGTTATTCTGACTGTTTCAATAAAGACGGTTCACATGACCTAAAGAAAGTGGCACGTTTTGAAAACTATAAGGGTTTCCTGTTTGGCAGTTTAAATGCTGACGTACCCCCTCTTGAAGAATTTCTGGGTGAAGCTACCAAAATTATTGACATGATTGTTGGCCAGTCTGATGAAGGACTGGAAATTCTGCGTGGTGCATCGACTTACACCTATGAAGGGAACTGGAAGCTTACTGCAGAAAACGGAGCCGATGGCTACCACGTTTCTGCCGTGCACTGGAACTATGCCGCGACAACCCAACAACGCAAGGAAAAACAGGCTGGTGATAATGTTCGGGCCATGAGTGCAGGCGCATGGGGCAAGCAAGGTGGGGGTTCTTATGGTTTTGAAAATGGCCATATGTTGCTCTGGACCCAATGGGCCAATCCGGAAGACCGTCCCAATTATAGCAAGGCTGAAGAATACACCGAGCGTTATGGCGCCGCGATGTCCAAATGGATGATTGAACGCTCACGAAATTTATGTCTGTATCCAAATGTCTACCTGATGGATCAGTTTGGTTCACAAATCCGGGTATTACGTCCCCTGGCAGTAAATAAAACTGAAGTAACCATTTACTGTATCGCCCCTAAAGGTGAATCACCTGAAGCCCGTACACGCCGCATTCGCCAGTATGAAGATTTCTTCAATGCTTCTGGCATGGCAACTCCGGATGACCTTGAAGAATTCCGTGCCTGCCAAGCAGGATATGCCGGTATTGAACTGGAATGGAACGATATGTGCCGTGGATCTAAGCACTGGGTACAAGGACCAGATGATGCAGCTAATGAAATTGGTTTAAAACCGAAACTTTCCGGTATTAAAGCTGAAGATGAAGGGCTGTATCTAGCCCAGCATCAGCACTGGTTACATGAGATGAAAAAAGCGATTGCAGCAGAAAAGGCACTGGCTGATCAAGGAGAGAACGCATGAATGCAACAGCGAACCTCGAAACCGTAACACTGGAACAGGTCAGCCAGTTTCTTTTTAAAGAAGCCCGTTTTCTGGATGATGAACAGTGGGATGAATGGCTGGCCTGCTATGCGCCGGAAGCTTCTTTCTGGATGCCTGCCTGGGATGATGATGACAAACTCACTGAAAACCCGCAGTCTGAAATCTCCCTGATTTACTACCCTGACCGTCAAGGACTTGAAGACCGGATTTTCCGGATTAAAACAGAACGTTCAAGTGCCACCATGCCTGACACCCGTACCAGTCATAATATTTCAAATATTGAAATAGTTGAATGTGAAGGCGGCAAGGTCATGGTACGTTTTAATTGGAATACTTTGAGTTACCGTTATAAAACCAGCTACAGCTATTTTGGTATGTCACGTTATGTGATTGATTTTTCAGGTAATGAAGCAAAAATCCTGAGCAAATATGTAGTGCTTAAGAACGACTATATCAATCAAGTCATTGATATCTACCATATCTAACATGTATCAAATCTCAGCCAAACGGAATGTTGGCTGAGCGCTCCAGTTTTAATATTTTTGCAGGATTCAAGCCATGTCAAACCACAATGTAGCACTTCAATTTGAAGATGGCGTTACCCGATTCATCAGTGTTGCTCAGGGTGAAACTCTGTCAGATGCAGCTTATCGCCAAAAAATCAATATTCCTCTGGATTGCCGTGATGGCGCCTGTGGTACATGTCGTGCGTTCTGTGAATCTGGTAGCTATGACATGCCAGAAGAAAACTATATTGAAGATGCACTTACACCGGAAGAAGCTGAAGAAGGTTATATTCTGGCCTGTCAGTGCCGCCCTACTTCAGATGCCGTATTCCAGATCCAGGCATCTTCAGATGTATGTAAAACTGAAATCCATAAATTTCAGGGTACTCTATCACGGGTTGAAAACCTGTCTGACTCGACAATTACATTTGATATTGAACTTGATGAAGGCCAGCCGGATATTCATTTTCTGGCTGGGCAGTATGTTAATGTTGAGATTCCGGGAACTACGGAAACCCGTTCCTATTCTTTTAGCTCAAAACCGGGCAATCGCCTGACTGGTTTTGTCGTGCGTAATGTACCCAATGGCAAAATGAGTGAGTTTCTAAGCAAAACTGTAAAACCGGGCGACAAGATGAGTTTTACCGGTCCATTTGGCAGTTTTTACCTGCGTCATATTAACCGCCCGGTCCTCATGTTGGCAGGTGGTACAGGTATAGCACCGTTCATGTCAATGCTACAGGTACTGCAAGAAAAGGGCTGTGAACAGCCTGTACGTCTAGTTTTTGGTGTAACCAACGACTTTGATCTGGTGGCTCTTGAAAAACTTGATGAGCTTCAGGAAAAATTTCCGTGGTTTGAATACTGCACAGTTGTAGCTAATCCGGAAAGCCTGCATGAACGTAAGGGATATGTGTCCAATCATATTGATCATGACTGGTTAAA
The DNA here is from genome assembly GCF_000620525.1 of Acinetobacter sp. UNC436CL71CviS28. Classification (NCBI taxonomy): domain Bacteria; kingdom Pseudomonadati; phylum Pseudomonadota; class Gammaproteobacteria; order Moraxellales; family Moraxellaceae; genus Acinetobacter; species Acinetobacter sp. UNC436CL71CviS28. Next base: position 63,262 of record NZ_JIBB01000018.1, on the reverse strand, counting down.
TAGCGGTGATGTAGATATTTATCTTTGCGGACCGGTGCCAATGGTCGAGGCAGTACGCGGCTGGCTGGACGCTGAAGGTGTTAAACCTGCAAACTTCCTGTTTGAAAAATTCTCTGCAAATTAATCTCTGTGGAGAAGCTTATGAATATGCAAAGATTTAATAATAAAGTAGTCATTGTTACTGGGGCAGCTCAAGGCATTGGTCGTGGAGTAGCTTTGCGTGTAGCGGCAGAAGGTGCTCAGGTAGTGATGGCAGACCGCTCTGACTATGTAGAAGAAGTATCAGCCGAAATTAAAGCGGCGGGTGGTAACGCTGTCACCATTCAGGCAGATCTGGAAACTTTTGCCGGTGCTCAGGCAGTCGTGAGTAAAGCAGTGGAAACTTATGGTCGTGTTGATGTACTGATCAATAATGTGGGTGGTGCCATCTGGATGAAACCTTTTCAGGAATTTTCTGAAGAGGAAATCATCAAGGAAGTAAACCGTTCACTTTTCCCGACTTTATGGTGCTGTCGTGCAGTTTTACCAGAAATGATTAAAAATCAGTCCGGTGTTATTGTTAATGTCTCTTCTATCGCTACCCGTGGTATTAATCGTATTCCCTACTCCGCTTCTAAAGGTGGTGTAAATGCCATAACAGCATCTTTAGCATTTGAACATGCCAAAGATGGAATCCGGGTCAATGCTGTAGCGACAGGCGGAACTGAGGCACCTCCACGGAAAGTGCCCCGGAATGACAGCCCACTTTCAGACGCTGAAAAACACTGGATGCAGGAAGTGGTTGACCAGACGATTGACCGGTCTTTAATGCACCGCTATGGAACTATTCAGGAACAAGTAAATGCCATTGTTTTTCTGGCTTCTGACGAGTCATCGTATATTACCGGCAGTGTCATACCGGTAGGTGGAGGTGATCAGGGTTAGACCTGATCTTATATAAAAAGATTCAACAGGATCATTGAATTTAATTGCATGGAGGCGAATGCGCAATGGCAACCCTGTTCAGGACATTAAAAGCAGACTGGTCAATTTCAGCAACTGTCGCAGGATTTCTGGCAGTGCTGATTTCTTATTCAGGTCCTTTAATTATTTTTTTCCAGGCGGCACAACAGGCTAATGTTTCTAGTGCCATGATGATTTCATGGATCTGGGGAATTTCAATCGGTGCAGCAGTTGCAGGAATTTACCTGTCCATACGTTATAAAACTCCGGTAATTACTGCCTGGTCTGCTCCGGGAACTGCCCTGCTGGTCACGTTATTCCCTCATATTTCCCTAAATGAGGCAGTAGGCGCCTATATCACTTCTGCATTAGTAATTTTTGCCATCGGTGCCACCGGCTATTTTGATAAATTATTGAAATGGATTCCTCAGGATGTAGCAGCTGGCATGATGGCGGGGATTTTATTCCAGTTCGGTCTGGGACTGTTTAAAGCTACAGATAGCATGCCCATCATTGTATTTGGCATGCTAGGGGTTTATCTGGTCGCAAAACGTTTAAGTCCACGCTATGCAATGATCTGGGTTTTAGTGTCTGGCATCGGTTTAAGTCTGATTCTTGGAAAAATGAATCCGGTTGAAATGAATTTTTCCCTTGCCATTCCACAATTCATCATGCCTGAGTGGTCATGGAATTCCACATTAAACCTGACTATTCCACTGATTCTGGTCAGCCTGTCCGGACAGTTTTTACCGGGTATGGCAATTATGAAACTGAGCGGCTATGACACGCCGGCCAAACCGATTATCAGTGTTACCAGTATTGCCTCTCTTGCTGTGGCCTGTGTAGGGGGTATCACTATTGTACTGGCTTCAATCACGGCAGCATTATGTATGGGTAAAGATGCCCATGAACTTAAAGACAAGCGTTATATTGCTGGGATCGCCAACGGTATTTTCTACATTTTGGGCGGTCTGTTCGCTGGCAGTATTGTCATGCTTTTTAGTTTGTTACCCAAGGAACTGGTAGCTGCATTAGCAGGACTTGCATTATTAGGAGCGATTGCCACCAATATTAGTATGGCAATGAAAAATGATGCTCAGCGGGATGCAGCGCTGATTACATTTTTAGCCACTGCCTCTGGCATGCATTTTCTGGGCCTCAGCTCGGTTTTCTGGGGTATCTGTATTGGTGTAATTGCACATCTGGTACTGAGTAAACATGAGCCAATTACGGCTGCTGTAGCTTCTACCCAAAGCTCGAAAAGCTGAAACAGGTTATCTATTTGACTAGGACATATTATGATTGATAAAAGCAGGACTTCCTTAGCCGAAGTGCTTTCACAGATTAAAGACAGCTCTACCATCATGATTGGCGGCTTCGGTACAGCCGGCCAGCCAGCTGAACTCATCGATGGCCTGATCGAGCTTGGCGTGCAGGATCTGGTCATTGTAAATAACAACGCCGGTAACGGTGATTATGGTCTGGCCAAACTGCTCAAGTCAGGCGCTGTACGTAAAATCATCTGCTCCTTCCCGCGCCAGTCCGACTCCTGGGTTTTCGATGAACTCTACCGTGCCGGCAAGATCGAACTGGAGCTGGTTCCGCAGGGTAATCTGGCCTGCCGCATCCAGGCGGCCGGTATGGGCCTTGGCCCCATTTATACACCTACCGGCTTCGGCACCCTGCTGGCCGAAGGCAAGCCTACCCTGCACCACGAAGGCAAGGACTATGTGCTGGAAAACCCGATCAGGGCTGACTTCGCCCTGATCAAGGCTCATCAGGGTGACCGCTGGGGCAACCTGGTCTACCGTAAATCTGCACGCAATTTCGGTCCGATTATGGCCATGGCAGCCGAGGTCACCATTGCCCAGGTCTCCGAGGTGGTAGAGCTGGGTGCACTGGATCCGGAACATATCGTGACCCCGGGAATCTTTGTCCAGCATGTCGTGGCGGTCACGCCATCGAGCCCGAATACCCACGCATAAGCCGCCAAGGAGAATATGATGAGCTATACCAAACTGACCCGTGACCAGATTGCAGCCCGGGTTGCCCAAGATATTCCGGATGGTGCCTATGTCAACCTGGGTATTGGCCTGCCGACCAGAATTGCCAGTTACCTGCCAGAAGACAAGGATGTATTCCTGCACTCGGAAAACGGCCTACTGGCCTTTGGTCCGCCACCGGCAACGGGTGAAGAAGACCCGGAACTGATCAATGCTGGCAAGGAATACGTCACCATGCTGCAAGGTGGTGCCTTTTTTCATCACGGTGACTCGTTTGCCATGATGCGTGGTGGTCATCTGGATATTTGTGTACTCGGCGCTTTTCAGGTGGCTGAAAATGGTGATCTGGCCAACTGGCATACCGGAGCGGCAGATGCCATCCCGGCAGTTGGTGGGGCAATGGACCTGGCTGTAGGTGCCAAGAAAGTATTTGTAACCACGGACCATGTCACCAAAAAAGGTGAACCAAAAATTGTGGCCGAACTCAGCTACCCAGCAACCGGCCTGAAATGTGTTGACCGTATCTATACCGACCTGTGCGTGATTGATGTCAGCGCGGAAGGTCTGAAGGTCATCGAGAAAGTCGACGGGCTGTCTTTTGACGAGCTGCAGTCACTGACCGGTGCCCGCCTGCTTGATGCCACCTCAAATTGATAGATTCACTGTCCCCATGCAGCAGAGAATAGAAGGTCAGAACCCATGAAGAATGCTTATATTGTTGATGCCATCCGTACTCCCTTTGGCCGTTATGGCGGCGGTCTGGCAGCCGTCCGTGCTGATGACCTCGGTGCCGTGCCGATTCAGGCCTTGATGCAGCGTAACCCGGGCGTGGACTGGAACCAGCTCGATGATGTGATCTATGGTTGTGCCAATCAGGCGGGTGAAGACAACCGTAATGTCGGCCGCATGTCAGCCCTGCTGGCAGGTCTGCCATATCAGGTACCAGCCACGACGGTTAACCGGCTGTGTGGCTCGTCCATGGATGCCATCGCCATGGCAGCGCGTGCCATCAAGGCCGGAGAAGCCCATCTAGTCATTGCCGGTGGGGTAGAAAGCATGACCCGTGCGCCCTTTGTCATGGGCAAGGCTGAATCGGCTTTTAGCCGCAGCCAGAAGATTGAAGACACCACCATGGGCTGGCGGTTTATCAATCCCAAGTTGAAAGAAATGTATGGTGTTGAAACCATGCCACAAACTGCCGAGAATGTCGCTGAGCAGTTTGGCATTAACCGGGCAGACCAGGATCGCTTTGCCCTGACCAGCCAGCAGCGCACGGCTGCCGCCCAGCAGCGAGGTTTCTTCGCACACGAGCTGACCCCGGTAACGATACCGCAGCGTAAGGGGGAAGCAGTAGTGGTTGATAGCGATGAACATCCACGTGCCTCAACCACGCTTGAGGGCCTGACCCGGCTTAAACCTGTAGTCAAGGCAGAAGGCACGGTCACTGCGGGCAATGCTTCAGGAATTAATGATGGTGCAGCCGCAGTACTGGTGGCTTCAGATGAGGCTGTTGCCCGGTACCAGCTCAAGCCGCGTGCCAGAATTGTTGCGGCGACCACGGTAGGCGTTGAACCCCGGATTATGGGCTTTGCCCCGGCTCCGGCCATCCGGAGACTGCTGGACCAGACGGGCATAAGTCTTGAGCAGATGGATGTGATCGAGCTGAATGAAGCATTTGCGGCACAGGCACTGGCCTGCACCCGGGATTTAGGATTGCCGGATGACAGTATCAAGGTGAATCCGAATGGGGGTGCAATTGCGCTAGGTCATCCACTGGGTGCTTCGGGAGCGCGGCTGGTGACCACTGCACTCAATCAGCTGGAACAGAGTAATAGCCGTTATGCGCTGTGTTCGATGTGTATCGGAGTCGGTCAGGGTATCGCCATGATTATTGAACGGGTTTGAACAATTTCAAGGAAATTATAATGCCAACATTTACTTTAAATGATATTGCCCTGCACTATCAGACTTTTGGCGATACAGACAAGCCGGCACTGATTTTTTCCAACTCGCTTGGAACTAATTTGAGTATGTGGCAGCAGCAACTAGATTACTTCCAAGCTCACTTTTTTGTCATATGCTATGACACACGCGGCCACGGCAGCTCCTCTGCACCTCCAGGTCCTTATACGCTTGAACAATTAGGTCTGGATGTTATTCACCTGCTTGACCACCTTAAAATACAGACCGCCAGCTTTTGTGGAATTTCTATGGGCGGCCTGACAGGACAATGGCTTGCGATCCATTATCCTGAACGCTTTAATCACGTTGTAGTCTGCAATACAGCAGCAAAAATTGGACAGGAACAGGCTTGGCTGGAACGCGCCAGTTTGGTCCGTGAACAGGGCTTAAAGCCTATTGCTGCAACTGCTGCTTCACGCTGGTTTACCGAACCCTTTATCCAGAGCCAAACAGCAATTGTAAAGCATTTGAGTAACGACCTAGCAGCTGGCAGCTCCGAAGGTTATGCAAGCTGTTGTGAGGCTCTGGCTAAAGCGGATTTACGTGATCAGCTTAAAGAGATTAAAGTGCCAGTATTAATTATTGCAGGTACAGCAGATCCGGTCACTACCGTAGAAGACGCTGAATTTATGCTTGAGCGTATTCCAAATGCTCAACTTGCCAAAATAAATGCTTCTCATATTTCAAATATTGAACAGCCTGAAATATTTAAACAGATAATCTCAGATTTTATAAGATAATTTAAAATCTCATTTTCTTTTTAAATTTCAAAACCGGATAAATTAATTTATCCGGTTTTTTATTAAAATTTTTATTAAGTTAAAATAATTTTATACATTTTTATTTTACTCTATCTATAAAATATTTTTTATATAACTATAAAAATAATATATAAATTTCTATTTTCATTAATATGATAAATATTTTTCAAGATCAAATAATTAAATAATAAATTTTAGTCATACCTTTATTACATAAATATATACTGATTAAGTTTTTGACTTAATACAAGCTCCCGCCTAATTTATCAGCATAATTACTCAGTACTTCACAGATTGGAGGTGAAGAATGAATAAAAGTCAGATCAATATTCATGATCTTATAGACTATGCGAAATTTACGCCTTTTCATTGGAAGGTATTAATTTTATGCCTGATCATTATTATTTTTGATGGTTATGACTTGGTTATTTATGGGGTCGCACTACCGCTATTAATGCAGCAATGGTCATTATCGGCAGTGCAAGCAGGCTTACTGGCCAGTGCAGCATTATTTGGAATGATGTTTGGCGCCATGATTTTTGGCACGCTATCTGACAAACTGGGCCGCAAGAAAACTATTTTAATCTGTGTTTCACTGTTTAGTGGTTTTACTTTTATAGGCGCTTTTGCCAGTGGTCCTGTCGAATTTGCAATATTACGCTTTATTGCCGGGCTAGGTATCGGAGGGGTTATGCCAAATGTTGTAGCCCTTATGACAGAATATGCACCAAAGAAAATTCGCAGTACTTTAGTCGCAATCATGTTTAGTGGCTATGCCATTGGCGGTATGGTATCTGCCTTACTTGGTGCCTGGTTAGTCAAAGATCATGGTTGGCAGATTATGTTTTACATAGCGGGTATTCCTTTACTGTTTTTACCTTTACTCTGGAAACTTCTGCCTGAATCTCTTGCATTCCTGATCAAGTCCCAAGACGAGCAACAAGCTAAAAATATTGTTCAGAAATTATCTCCTCAGCTAGCTGTAGGGTCTGAGACTGAACTTTATTTAAATGAAAACATTGATCATCAGGGTGCACCTGTTCGTGCCTTATTTCAGCGTGGACGTACTTTCAGTACATTCATGTTCTGGATAGCCTTTTTCATGTGTCTATTGATGGTCTACGCTTTAGGAAGCTGGCTACCAAAACTGATGTTGCAAGCAGGCTATTCACTAGGTGCCAGCATGCTGTTTCTGTTTGCCTTAAATATTGGGGGAATGGTAGGAGCAATTGGTGGTGGAGTACTGGCAGACAGATTCCATCTGAAACCTGTCATTACTACCATGTTTATATTAGGTGCTCTTGCCCTGATCTTACTAGGTTTCAACAGCCCGCAATTTGTGCTGTATAGCTTGATCGCGATTGCTGGCGCAGCAACCATCGGATCGCAAATTCTACTTTATACTTTTGTCGCACAGTTTTATCCAACAGCTGTACGTTCAACCGGTTTGGGATGGGCATCCGGTATAGGCAGGATTGGTGCAATTGTTGGACCTGTATTAACAGGTGCCTTACTTACACTGGTGTTACCACATCAGATGAACTTTTTAGCGATTGCTATTCCCGGTATTATTGCTGCCCTAGCAATTTTTCTGGTCAATTTAAAAGTATCTGTAACTGCTAGCCCTGCTCCACCTTTAAATACAACGACCTCATTAAATACTTAACTTATCTATGTGCCCAGGATGGGCACATTATTTCAAGAAATGGAACTAAACTCTATGAATGAATTAAAAACTAAACATCTTGCAGTTTCTTCAGGGGTTATGCTGGCAGCATTTACGGCATCTCTACCGCTTTGGGCAGCTGAATCTCCGCTAGGTAATCAGGATACAGCAGTTCATCAGAGTACACCGCTTCCAGAGAATATTGCAGGAAGTCCCGTACAGCAAAACAAAGCTTCTACTGCTGCTCCAAGTTTACCTGTACTTTTTCCAGTTGAAGATGAATGGAAATTTACCTTAAAAAATGCATATATTGATCGTAACTTTGAACGTTCCGATTTAAAAGATACCGGCAGCTGGTCACAGTCTGCTTCTTTATTCTATAAATCCAGAATGATTGACACCCCACTTGAGATTGCAGGACTGCCAGTCAAAATTGGTGCAGATGCCTCAGTACAGTACGCGGTACGTTTAAGTTCAGACAAACACGTTGCCGATACTGTTCTACCTTTTGATCCGGTAACTCAAACGCAAGCACGCGACTTTTTAAAATATGGCGCTACCTTAAAACTGGGTTATGACAGAACATTGCTCAGTTTGGGTGAGTTATGGCTGGATTTACCGGTTACTGCCGTAGATGCCAGCCGACAACTATTGACGTCCTATTGGGGAGCTAATCTTAAATCACAACTGACCGACCAGTTAAATCTGGAAATTGGCCATATTACCAAGGTTTCGCCACGCAATGAAGAAGACTTTCGCAAGTTTTCTTTTACTTCAAACGGCATAACCGAATTTTCTGATGGCTTAAACTATATTGACCTGCGTTATCAGATCATGCCAAATCTTAAAGCAGAATATTATTTTGGTAATCTGGAAAATCTATATAACAAGCATTACCTTGGTCTAGATCATACCTGGAAACAGCCAGAGTTTTCAGTTAACTCACGCTTTAAATATTTTAATGCTCAAGATACCGGAAATAATTTTGACATAGATGCACAAAATGTAGGTCTACTGGAAACTCTCAAGATTAAAAACCATAGCTTTGGTATCGGTTACCAGCAAATTATTGGTGAGTCTGCTTACCCGCTTCCAGACGGTTTCTTGCCAGAAACTTATTTTATTAACTGGAATACCACCGGTTTCTTCAAGCAAGATGAAAAGTCATATCACTTTATCTACGGTTATGACTTTAAAGACCATGTACCGGGCCTGAATACGACACTGAAGTATGTATATGGCAATGACTTTAAAACTGCAGATGGCCGAGAAAACAAGGAAAGTGAATCAAATATTATTGTAAATTATGCATTCCAGCAGCCTGCGCTGAAGGGTGTAGCTCTGCAATATATTCTGATTAATTACGACGTCAAATACGGTAATGACTTTACCGAGAACCGGTTCTTTGTAAATTACACCAAGAAATTTTAAGCTTGCTTAAATATACTTCAAAGCCAGAAGCCCTGAAATTTCATATTTTAGGGCTTGTTTTTTTACCTGTAATTAAAAGTCTTTTTATATTTATAATAAAAATGCCGAATTAATGCCCATATATTTACTAAAATTTCTCATATGGCTACTTTTTAATATTTAATCTCTATAATTGCCAATGCTAACTACTGTGTATATCTTCTTCCTATATAGAAGAAGAGAAAATACGATCATTTATATATTTTAAATAATGATTATCTAGCAAATAGTACAACTGGCATAGCCATAAGGATATCTAGATGAGTGAAGTCATATATACGAAAGAAGAAAAACGGAAACGGGTCTTGGGAATTGTCGGGGCTTCCTCCGGTAACCTGGTGGAATGGTTCGATTTTTATATTTATGCTGTTTTTGCCATGTATTTCCAGCATGCACTTACTGCACCAGATATGACTTCTACCGCACAGGGTATTTATGTCTGGGGAGTATTTGCGGCAAGTTTCTTTATGCGTCCAATCGGTAGCTGGCTTTTTGGCCGTATTGCTGATACCCGGGGCCGTAAACAGTCGATGGTTATTTCTATCAGTTTGATGGCTATAAGTTCTTTCCTTTTCGCCTTACTGCCTACATATGAACAGGTAGGTATGGCAGCTCCATTTTTATTATTACTGGTTCGACTGTTACAAGGTTTATCGGTTGGGGGCGAGTACGGAGCGGTTGCAACCTATATGAGCGAGATTGCATTAAAAGGCCAGCGTGGTTTTTATGCTTCTTTTCAGTATGTCACCCTCTCCGGCGGTCAACTTCTAGCGAGTCTGCTAGGTGTGATCCTGCTTGCTTTTATGAGTGAACAACAGTTAATGGACGGCGGCTGGCGTATTCCGTTCGTCATCGGGGGTATTACCGCCATTATTTCTTTGCTGGCCCGTAGCCGTCTTGAAGAAACTCTGTCACATGAAGACAGTGAGCGTAAAGAGTCTGGTAGCCTGCGTGCATTATTTCAGAAACACTGGAAAACCTTTTTACTGGTGGTTGGCTATACCTCGGCAGGTTCATTAACTTTCTATGTTATTACTGTTTATTCAAAAACCTACCTAACCAATATCGGTATTGATGGCAAGACTGTCGGTTTTATGATGACCTGTGCCCTATTTGTATTTATGCTGGCGCAGCCGATATTCGGTATGATTTCCGACCGGATTGGACGACGGGCATCTATGCTGCTGTTTAGTGCCACCAGTGCTATCTTTATCTATCCAGTAATGGTTGTCGGGATGCGACACTTCAGCTATTCACCTGTAATCGTAACACTCCTGCTTATTTTCCTGATGATGTTGCTAAGCTTCTATACGTCTATTAGTGGTCTGGTTAAAGCAGAAATGTTCCCGACCCATGTGCGTGCACTTGGTGTCGGCTTTTCTTATGCAGTAGGTAATGCATTATTTGGAGGCTCGGCTCCTGCCGTTGCTTTAAAATTTAAAGAAGCAGGGTTTGAAAATACTTTCTTCGTTTATGTTATTGTCATGCTTGTTATCTGTTTCCTGTGTAGTTTTGCACTACCAAAAGAACCAGAATATCTTCATCATGACCACTAATTAATAAATATAAAAAACCTGTCTAATGACAGGTTTTTTATATTTTAAGATATGAAGTCTAGAAAACTTTAAGGCTCAGGTATCCAGCATATTTAAGATGAGTGCCATGACCTGTTCTGTTTTCTCTGCATGTAACCAGTGGCCTGCCTCAACCTCTTCAATCCGTGCAAATGGAAACTGCTGGTGAATTGCCTGAAAATGTTTTTCTTTGGAAATATAAGGTGACTTGCTACCTTTGATGAATAAGGTTGGAATGGATGAGGGCTCAATAGTTTCCCATGCCAGAATATTCGGGTAATTGTTCGCCAGAGCATCGACATTAAACAGCCAGTGCCCAGCCTTAAAGGATTTCATCAGGAACTGTATAACCATTTCTTCCTGAAGGTATTCACGCATAATTGTCATTGCTTCAGGTCGGGTTTGTACATCACTGGCTTCTACTGCTTTTAATGCCTTAAAAATCTGCTCATGTTCACCATGATTACTATGCACAGGTGAAATATCCAGTACGATCAACTTTTCTACCCACTCCGGTCTTAAAGCCGCAATTTTCATCACAACTTTTCCGCCCATAGAGTGCCCGATCAGAATGACTTTCTCCAGTTTAAAGGGTTCTAAAGTTTCGATTACATCTTGTGCCATCAGTTCGTAATTATGTTCGGCCGAATGCCCAGACTGTCCATGATTCCTCAAATCCAGCTGAAAAATATCACGGTCTTTTATACCCCGTGCCAGCATATTCAAATTACTGTAACTACCAAATAAACCATGCAACAATACAACTGGAGTTTGTGTAGTGGCCTCAGAAGCAGTTTGTATATGATGATGTAATTGCACAAAACTATCCTTTGAATGGCTGAACAATAAGTTCAAGCATAACATGCCTGACTGTAAGCTCATGTGGCAAAAAATGTTTCTACAATAGTCCCCTCTAGGTTTCAAGCCAGCACTTTATATTTACCAAATACACTCGAATTGTTTACCAAGTTGCATATTTCATTGCTTTAGAGTTGGCTAGATTAGTACCAAATTATTTTCTTATTTTTAAATTTAGTCATATTCAAATAATAAAGGAGCCTTGTCATGCCGGAACGCTATGTGCGCTACTATCCCGGAGTAGAACAAAAACAGCCAGATGAGGACCGTCTGATTCAGGAAATTGTCGAGCAGATGGCTGAAACAAACTGTAAAGTCTTTGATAAACACCGTCATGCTGTCCGTGATGCTCATGCAAAATCACATGGATTCTTAAAAGGAATTTTGAAGGTTCCTGAAAATTTGCCTGAACATTTGCGCCAAGGCCTGTTCGCTCACCCTGGCCATTATGATGTTATGGTGCGTCTTTCTGCTGCCCCGGGAGATTTGCGTAGCGATAAGATTCCGGCACCTCATGGCTTTGCTCTTAAAATTTTAAATGTTCCCGGACACCGGTTACTTCCTGATGATCCCAGTGATGGTCATAATCAGGATTTTTTAATGGTCAATATACCGGTACTGGCTTTCGGGACAGTACGAAAATACAAACAGATGCTGCCTTTCATTACCCAAGGCGAGCAGGCACCTGAGAGTATGATGCGCGGTATGCGTTCAGTATTACGTGGCGTTAATCAGTTAGTAGAATCTGCAGGAGTTCCCGCGCCTGCAACTTTGCAAGGTCTGGCTCGCAGCCAGAACCACATATTAGGTGAGACCTATCATACAATGGCTGCGTTACGCTATGGCGATTATATTGCCAAGATTAGTGTTGCCCCTGAGTCCGATTCAGTAAAAACACTTACAGGACAACAGATGCAGATTGAATCCGAGTCCACCATCCGTGATCTGGTCAGGGATTTTTTTAAACATAATACTGCTGATTACGTAATACGTGCGCAACTTTGTACTGATCTTGAACAGATGCCAGTTGAGGATGCAGCAGTTTTATGGCGTGAAGAAGAATCTCCACATCAGAATATTGGTATTCTGCATTTTCCCCAGCAGGATACTTTTGGTCCGGCCCGACGGGTGTATTCAGATGATGTCCTTTCTTTTAATCCTTGGCATGGAATTCGTGAACATCAGCCATTAGGGTCGATTATGCGGGTACGAATTCAGGCTTATGAACATTCCTCATCATTTCGCCATCGCATGAATGTACAGCCCCGAGCTGAACCGCGAAATATTGATGAGATGCCTGACTGATATAAACTTCTAGCTAAAGCTTTAATATGTTGATTTAACTGAATTACATTAGAAATAAACTTTAAGCAATGGAGCATAATAACTATGAAGAAACTGGTTGTTTTTTCTGGTGCAGGCATGAGTGCAGAAAGTGGAATTAATACCTTTCGCGACAGCAATGGACTTTGGGAGCAATACCGTATTGAGGAAGTCGCTACGCCTGAAGCCTGGTCCAAAAATCCTGAACTGGTACAACGATTTTATAATGAACGGCGTAAAAATATTCTTGATGCCGAGCCGAATGCTGCACATCAGGCTATTGCCAGTTTAGAAGATAATTTTAATGTCGAGGTGATTACCCAGAACATTGATGATCTGCACGAGCGCGCAGGAAGTAAGCGGGTATTACATTTACACGGGAATATTCGCCTGGCAAAGACATCAGGCCCGGACGCGCAATATACTGAAGAGTTTTATCCGGTTGACGGCTGGGAGCTTGACCTCCAGCAACATAAATGTCGGCAAGGTTATTCTTTGCGGCCCCATGTGGTCTGGTTTGGTGAAGCTGTGCCTACTTATGAACAGGCCATTAAACTTGCAAGACAGGCTGATATTTTTATTGTGATAGGTTCAACACTGTCAGTATATCCTGTTGCAGCTCTGGTTAATGAGATTCCTGCTCATTGTGAGGCTTACTATATTGACCCAAAAGCCGATCATGTGCAGCTCCCTGAACAGTACCAGTTACTTTCCATGACTGCCACGGAAGGAATGCGGTATTTAACAGAAAAATTAAAACGGTTATAAGAATGTTTTTATTTTCTGTTTCCTGAATTGCCAGCTAAATGTTCAGGAAAATACAGACTAAACCGGACCCCTTCTGGCATATTTTTAACTTCTGTTATCCCTTCATGAATACTCATAATTGACTGAACAATTGCAAGCCCTAAACCTCCAGAACGTCCTTGCTGGTGTCTGGCCGGATCACATTGATAAAAGCGTTCAAACAAATGTGGCAAATGTTGTTCAGCAATATATACATCATATGTCAAAACATGAATTGCATTATATATTTTACCTGCCAGCGTTATCCGTTCAGCTATTATAGAAATATGGCCATTCTCTGTACTATATTCAATCGCATTGTTTAAAAGGTTGGAAACTGCTCTTTGAAACAATAAATAGTCAGCATGGATAAATGTAATCTTGAGGCGGCTGTTAATCTGCAGATTTTTTTCTTCAGCAATTAATTCGAAATATGCCAACAGTTCATTCAGACTACTTTTTAGATTAACCTCTATAATACTTAGGCTATTTTGAGAATGATCAGCACGTGCCAGAAATAGCATATTTTCAACCATCCTTTTCAGACGTTCATATTCTTCCAAATGGGAAAATAACAAATCCTGATAATCGGCCTTTTCACGATTTTGACTAAGCAGAATCTGCGTCTGTCCAATCAGATTATTTAAAGGCGTCCGAAACTCATGTGCCATATCTTCAGAAAAGCGGCTCAGTTGCTGATAACCTTGCTCAATCCGCTCCAGCATACTGTTCATGGCGGTAGAGAGTAGTCTGATTTCGTCACTTTGACTGGTTTCGCTGACACGCTGGTTCAGCTTTTGAATATTGATTAACCGGGTCTGCTCACTTAAATCTCTTAGTGGTGCAAGGCCATAATAACTGACTAAAGCACTCAATATACATACCGTCAAGATTCCTAGCCCAATGTAACCTACAAGCTTTAAGGCAAAGCTATAGAGGACCTGCTCTCGCTCATCGAACTGCTTACCTGCAATCAGCAAATACTGCTGTCCCTGATAATTGATTGTTTTCCATGCCAACCTTGTAGTGGCCTGCTGTTTCTTATTATCAATGAGCCAGGTTTGTTCGGCTTTAGGCAAAATGGGTATATGAATCTGTAAGGGATTAATATAAATCAGAGCAGTTCCGTTCTGATTTTCTAATATAAGCAGATTATCCTGATTTCCAAGCATATTTTCATAAAGTTTGGGCCGCTGAATCAGGCTATTTAAATCGCTAGAATTTTGAATCAGGAGTTCCAGCCGCTCTACCCTGGCTCGCAATGCTTCATCCTGCTGGCGCTTTAATACCTGATCCATACCATTGTAAGCCAGTAGACCTATCGCTAAAAACACTGCACAGGCAATACCGATAAATAATAAGCTCAGCCGAACTGCAAGCGAATGCCGGAATATACTCATGTGTTTGTATCAAGTTTATAGCCCATACCACGTATGGTATGAATCAGTTTAGGCTGATAAGCATCATCAATCTTAGCACGCAGGCGACGTACTGCTACATCAACCACATTGGTGTCAGTATCAAAATTGATATTCCAGACTTGGGAGGCAATTTGGGTACGTGTCATGATTTCGCCCTGATGCTCAGCCAGAAATCTGAGTAAAGCATATTCTTTGTTGGTTAATTCAATAAGGTCCCGGTCACGGTAAACCTTGTGTTCGAGCAAGTCGATTTTCAGATTCTCGACCTGCAACTGTTCGACTACTTTAGTAGATGAACGCCGTAACAAGGTTTTAACTCTTGCCAGTAACTCAATATAGGAAAAAGGTTTTACCAGATAGTCGTCAGCACCCAGTTCCAGACCTTTGACCCGGTCTAAAACACTGTCACGGGCGGTCAGGAATAATACCGGAACTTCCGAAAACTGGCGCAAGGTCTGAATCACCTGCCAGCCATCAAGCTCTGGTAACATCACATCTAGGATAACCAAGTCAATTGCATGCTGTTCAAATAGCATAAGACCTTCCCGTCCGTCATGTGCAAGCCATGTTCGGTAACCTGACTCAGTCAGACCCTTGGCCAGATAGCGCGCTATTTTCTGTTCATCTTCAATAATCAAGATATTCATTTCGAAACCATTTTTCCATTACGCCTAAATGACAAATCTGTAATCTACTTGTCATCCAACAAGACCACATCTCTTTTTATTATGTTTTCAGGATTTAAGGAGATACTCATGTTAAAGCCATCTTACTGGCCTGTTCTGACGGCAAGCTTTATTTTAGCTTCAGGTTTTATCACGACATTGTCTGCGAAAACACCTGAACCAATACAGCAATATAATTTAAGTCTAAAGCTTGCTGAACATTTAGCTGATCATACCATTACTGCCTGTCATGCCCAGCAAAAGAATATTGCAGTCGCGGTACTGGACCGGGGTGGCAATATACTGGTACTCAAACGTCACGAAAGTGTTGGTCCACATAATACCCTTGCGGCACAGCGTAAGGCTTATACTGCACTGTCTACCAAAACACGGACTTCTGTCCTGAACCGTAATGCTCAAAATAACCCTGAAGCCAGTAATTTGAACACCCTAAATGAACTGTTGCTACTCGGTGGCGGTATTCCAGTAACCTATAAAAATGAAGTGATTGGTGCAGTAGGAGTCGCAGGTGGAGGTGGTGCAGCACAAGATGAAGCATGCGCCGAACAGGGTGTCCAAAAAAGTTTATCACAGGAGTAAAAACATGAAAAAACTCATTATTGCCGGTTTAAGTCTATGTGCAGCCCAATTCAGTTTTGCTGCAGCTAATCCGCTCAGTGTGCATGTACTTAACCTAGAAACAGGCTTGCCTTCATCTAATGTTGAGGTCACGCTTGAAGAACAGATTAAAGGAAAATGGGTTCAAATCAGCCAGTCTAAAACCAATGAAAATGGCCGTATTACTGCACTTTATCCGGAAAACAAGAATTTTCATCAGGGGCTTTATAAAGTTACCTTTAAAACAGGTGACTGGTTTAAAACACAGAAACAGGATACTTTTTTTCCCGAAATTCCGGTCATTTTTGAAGTGAAGGGCACTGTACCCCACTATCATATTCCACTCCTACTCAGCCCTTATGGATATTCTACTTATCGTGGAAACTAATCAGTACTAAAATATTAGCCGGCGCTATAGTTTAAGCCGCTGGCTTTTTATTGATCTCTTTGAATTTTAAAAATATAAATAATCTTATTTCTCAAGTTATTCTACGACTTTTATACCAAGATACTACAGATAAATTCTGGTCAGCTGCATTTATTTCCATTTTAATACGCTTCTAATGCTGAGTTTTTATCTGAAATCAGGTTTAGAGTCATAGGGGAGCTTTAACTTATTCTTATAACAAATCTTTCCCTTATACTTTCATTGTTTTATATATGAATAAACATGGTCTGATCTTTTAAAAACTCAGCTTTTTTACCTTAAGAATCTAGTCTTAAATTCTTAGGCTATTAGTATTTACCAGTCCAGGATACTTATGAAAAGCTCTGCTTCCCTATCTGCCTTTCCATATAAAAAACTTCTTCTGAGTGCCTGCATTCTTCAGGCAAGCTGGGCTCAAGCACAAGAAGTTGTACAGCTTGCACCAATTACGCTTGAAGCTACACGTACCGATACGAGCTGGCTTGAAACACCGGCATCTGTCTATCGTATAGAACAGCCACAAAATCAGAATAATCTGGATGTGAATCTGTCAGAAACCCTAAAAGGTGTTCCAGGGCTGCAGATTAATAACCGTGAAAACTATGCGCAAGATCTGCAAATTTCCATGCGTGGCTTTGGTGCACGTTCAACATTCGGGGTACGCGGTATACGCTTATATGTTGATGGTATTCCTGCCACCATGCCGGATGGTCAAGGTCAGACCTCAAATATTGATTTGGGCAGTCTCGACCATATAGAAGTATTAAGTGGTCCATTCTCTTCCCTGTATGGAAATTCATCTGGCGGGACTATTCTTACCACGACACGTAAAGGCAAAGGTCGTGATTCTGTTGAATTGGGTTATGCCGAAGGCAGCCATCATAAAAACAAAACCAGTCTGGTTTTACAAGGTGGTGCAAATAAAGCAGGTGAACCAAGCTATATCATCAGTTCATCTTACTTTGACACTGACGGCTTTCGGGAACATAGTGCAGCACGTAAAGTCCTGAACAATGCAAAGCTGAGCTGGAATCTGGAAGATGGTTCTCAAGTTAACTGGGTAACCAACTATGTCAAGATTAATGCAGATGATCCACAAGGTTTGAACCGAGAGCAGTGGCAGAAAAATCCTCGCCAAGTCAATGATGTAAAGAATACCTATGATGTTCGCAAAGATATTGAGCAAACTCAAACAGGTGTAACGTGGACAAAACCAATTAATGATCAGCATGAACTCTATGTCATGACTTATGCCGGGCAGCGTCATGTGGTGCAATACCAGTCTATACCTCGATGCATATTTAAAAAAGATACCCAAGAATGTATACCTAATAGTACACAGCTAAACGCACGCCATGCCGGCGGTGTAATCGATTTTGACCGTATATATTACGGTACAGATTTGCGCTGGACCGGTAAAGAGCTACTGCCAAATACTACCCTAAGTATTGGTATGGCACTCGATGCAATGGATGAAGACCGGAAGGGTTATGAAAATTTTGTATTGAATAACAATACACCACAATATGGCGTAAAAGGTAACTTGCGTCGTGATGAGAAAAATACTTTATGGAATATTGACCCCTATATTCAGGCTTCTTGGCAATTCCTGCCAGACTGGCGGGTAGACAGTGGTCTGCGTTATAGCAATGTGCATTATGAATCTAAAGATAAATACATTAAGGGTCCCAATGAGGATGACAGTGGACAGACAGACTATCAGAAGCTTCTTCCCTCAATTGCATTAAGCTGGAATATCAGACCGGATTCAACACTTTATATTAGCTATGCTAAAGGCTTTGAAACACCAACCTTTACAGAAATGGCTTACCCTACCTTAGGAACTTCGGGGATTAATTTTGATTTGAAGCCAGCCAGCAGTGACAGTTATGAGCTTGGTTTCAAAACTCAGAATAATTGGGGCGATTTCAGTACGGCCATTTTCCATACTCAGACTCGCAATGACATTGTCTCGGCAGAGAGTAATAATGGCCGTAATACTTTTCAAAATGCCAAACGCACCCAGCGTGAAGGTATTGAGTTGTACTGGAATAAAAACTTGTGGCGGGAGCTTTATGCACAGGCAAGTTATAGTTATCTAAATGCCAAGTTTGATGCAGATATTCCTGGCTCAGACAGCCGTGAAACCGTATATAAAGGCAATATCATACCGGGAATTGCCAAAAATCAGGCCTATATCGCTTTAAACTGGCAACCCGAAACCGGTTTTCAGGCAGGACTTGATGTTCGCTACAATGATAAAATTTATGTAGACGATATTAATTCTGATACTGCACCAAGTTATACAGTTATGGCTGCGAATATTGGCT
Organism: Acinetobacter sp. UNC436CL71CviS28; assembly: GCF_000620525.1. Classification (NCBI taxonomy): domain Bacteria; kingdom Pseudomonadati; phylum Pseudomonadota; class Gammaproteobacteria; order Moraxellales; family Moraxellaceae; genus Acinetobacter; species Acinetobacter sp. UNC436CL71CviS28. Next base: position 44,456 of record NZ_JIBB01000018.1, on the reverse strand, counting down.
ATGTATGGAAAAATGCTGACTGGAAAATCAATACTTTTGCCCGGGTAGATAACTTGCTTGATAAAGATTATGTAGGTTCAGTAATAGTAAATGATGGGAACAAACGTTTCTTCGAACCCGCAGATGGCCGCAACTGGAGTGCTGGTTTAAAAATGATCCGATCCTTCTAGTACTGTATAAAGACCGGCAAAAGCACAGCACGTTGAAAGGCAGGACTGATTTTTATTCCTGCCAATCTTTGTTAAGATGCAGCATCGATTTTCACCTGTTTTTGTTGATTCTTTATGACCGCGACCTATCAAGCCCAACTTGAAGCAAAAATTCAGCGTATTTCTACTCAATTTGCCGAATTTAACCCGCCTGCCCTGGAAGTATTTGAATCACCTGAACAGCATTTCCGGATGCGTGCTGAATTCCGTATCTGGCATACCGATCAGGATATGTTTTATGCCATGTTCGAACGTAATCCTGAAGACCAGCAAAAAACAGTTATTCGTGTAGATGAATTTCCAATTGCAGACCACAGCATTAACCAGCTTATGCCGGTTTTACTTGCAGAACTAAAAGCAAACCCTCTGCTTGAAAAACGTCTGTTCGAGGTTGATTTCCTGGCTACTTTAAGCGGTGAGATGCTGGTTACACTGATTTATCACCGTAAACTCGACAATGAGTGGGAAAAGGCAGCAACAACTCTAGCAGAAAAGTTAAATATTAAGATTATTGGGCGGAGCCGTGGTCAAAAGCTGGTATTAACTGATGACTTTGTTGTAGAAGAATTACAGGTATTAGAACAAAAATTTAAATATAAACAGATTGAAGGTGGTTTTACTCAGCCTAATGCAATTGTCTGCCAGAAAATGCTTGAATGGGCATGTAAAGCTGCCGAGGCATCACAAAAGCATCTTTTGGAACTCTATTGCGGTAATGGTAATTTTACGCTACCGCTTTCTTTAAAATTTGAGCGGGTGCTGGCAACCGAGCTGGCCAAAAGTTCAGTTTATGCAGCGCAATGGAATATTGAGCAAAATGGAATTAACAATATCCAGTTGGCCCGCCTCTCAGCTGAAGAGTTTACCCAAGCTTTCAATGGTGAACGTGAATTCAGACGTTTGCAGGAAGCAGAAATTGACATTCAGAGTTATGAGTTCGATACTGTTTTTGTTGATCCGCCACGTGCAGGAATCGATCTGGATACTTTAAAATTATTACAACGCTTTGACCGGATTATCTATATTTCCTGTAATCCTGACACTCTGCATGATAATCTTAAAATCTTATTAGAAAGCCATAAAATTTTAAAGTTTGCCATGTTTGACCAGTTTCCATATACCCATCATGTGGAGACAGGTATTTTGCTGGAAAAGATTTAAACAATTTGTATCATATGTAAAAGAGATTATTTTTATAATCTCTTTTTATTTTATAAAAAATATAACTAATACATATAGTTGTAAGTTATAAGATTTCTCCTCTGTCATAAAACTGTTAATTCGTAACAGTAAAATTAAAAGTTTTAACTGTTGAGCTCATCTTTTAAGACCTAGGATGACTTGTATTTTATTTTAATTTGGCTATATTTCCGCATATGTTAGGTTGATTAATATAAATTTATGAGTTTTTGGCAAAAGCTGTTCTCCGCAGACCAGCAACAGAACGCACATAAAAACCAGGTTGTTTGTGTCGAAAATGATTGTGCATGTAAAAGCAATGCACAACTTTTGGAAGCGTTGGCGAAAGCCACCAATGAAGATGTCATCGCAGGGATTACCCGGGTATTGGTATCACGTGGTTATAGCCGCAAAGAATTGAGTGAAATTTCTCATCATCCAATTCAGTAAAATGCCTTGTTGAAAATAACCATAAAAAAGTCCTGTTTATATACAGGACTTTTTATTAACAAATATCTAATCATATAGAACAACAAGATTTATTCAGGCAGATTGCAGGGTTAGATTATTCCATTGCTCCAGCTGCTGTACCACACTGGAAAAGTCACTTTCTGAGGGTAGATTATTACTGGCAGAACGATACAGCTGCTGTGTTAACTGCAAAACCGGCATTATAGTTTGAGTTGAGCCTGCAAGCTGTGTAGCAATAGTGGCATCTTTCGCAAGCAGGTTTAATGCAAAAGTTAAAGGAAATTCACGACTCAACACGCGCTGTGCAAAAATATTATGAGACATATTACTTTGACCGCTTGAGGCATTAATACATTTTAGGGCTGCATCCAATTCGACCCCTTGGCTTTTTAAATTACACATACCTTCAGCCAACGCCCATAAATTTGCTGCCATCAAAATATTGTTTACCGCTTTTACTGCAAATCCCGAACCACTTTCGCCTACATGCTGAATCAGACCGGCAAAAGTTTGAATGGCCGGGTTTGCCTGCTCTAGCATATTCGGGTCTCCACCAACCATAACGGTTAAGGTGCCTTTTTCTGCCCCTATAGTCTGTCCTGAAACTGGCGCATCAAGATAGGTTACGCCCTGCTCTTTTAATTGTTGTTGTAGCCGCTGTGCTGATTGTGGCTCTCCACTGGTACAATCTACCCAGATACTACCCGTTTTAGGTTGTGCCTCTTGAATAATCTCCTCAACCTGCTTACTGGTAGGTAAACAGGAAAAAATAATATCGGCCTGTCCCGCTTCTTTAAGACTGGTGGCTTGTGTTGCGAACACTCTGGCATGTTCTTTGGCCTTGCTGGCAGTACGGTTCCAGACCCGGACATCTGTATATACTTTGGTCAAATGGCCTGCCATATGCCAGCCCATTGCACCCAAGCCAATGAATGCTACAGATTTTATTGTCATAGTTACTTCCATAAAAGATAAGGTTTTTTAAAAACTGATAAATTTTTTATCAACTACTTTGTATCTGTACTGTTCTAGATTTATTCTTTAACGGGCATGGCAGGTGAAGTTAAAGGTGTTGTACCTGAACCAGTTTTAAGAGTCCGTGTTTCACGATTAAAAACCAGATTCATCAGAATTGCAGCAAAGGTTGCAGTACCAATTCCGCCTAAATCAAAGTTGCCAATATGCAGAGAATAATTACCTGCACCCATAATTAGAGCGATCGCAGCGACGATCATATTGCCATTCTTGCTAAAATCTACCTGATTACTAATCCAGATACGTGCTCCTGCGATCGTAATTAGACCAAAAACTACAATTGAAGCGCCGCCCAGAATTGCTACTGGAATGGTGCTGATCAGACTACCGAATTTTGGGGATAAACCTAACAGGATTGCAAAAACACCAGCAATAACAAAGACAACAGTAGAATAAATTTTAGTGGCTGCCATTACCCCAATATTTTCAGCATAAGTCGTCATGCCTGTACCACCTACTGAAGCTGAAAGTGTGGTACATAAACCATCTGCAAAGAAAGCCCTTCCCATATATGGAGAGATATTTTGCCCGGTCATCGCACTGACCGCCTTAAAGTGGCCGAGGTTTTCAGCAATTAAAATAATAAACACAGGTGCGATCAATAAAATGGCATTAAGCTGGAATACCGGCTGATGAAAAGCAGGTAAACCGAACCAGGCAGCACTAGAAATAGCATTAAAATCGATTGGTTTGCCTAAACCCATGACATTGGCGCAGACAAAGTATATCGCGTAGGACATGACCAGACCGATCAGTAATAGTAGACGACGAATCATGCCTCGGGTAAAAACGGCAATCGTACCAATACATAAAATAGTTACAAGTGCCATCCATGCATCGAAATTATTGGCTGAAACACTTTTAATGGTAACCGGGGCAAGATTTAACCCGATAATCATGACAATTGTACCGGTTACTACAGGTGGCATCAGTTTCTCAATCCACTGAGTACCAGTTCGCATGACCATTAAACCTACAATTGCATATAAAACTCCACATACAATTGTTCCGCCTAAAGCAAGCGCGATATTGGGATTACTGCCAGCTCCAGCATAGCCAGTGGCTGCAGCTACGGCGCCAATGAATGCAAAACTTGATCCCAGATAACTCGGCACATGGCCGCCTGTAATGAGGAAAAATAAAATCGTACCGATACCCGTAATGAGCATCGTCAGGCTCGGATCAAAACCCATCAATAGAGGGGCCAGAATAGTTGCTCCAAACATGGCAAAAGCATGCTGGGCGCCCAGTACCATGCTTTGCCCTACTGGCAGATATTCATTCATTGCTACAGGCGTTTTTTCAAGATTTCCCCGATAGGGACGCCATCTGACAAACCAACGTTCTTTCATGTCTACTACCCCCAAAGTTTATTTTTATTTCTGCAATAGATTTAGTGGTGTTGAGTAAGCTGGTGATAGGCGCGGTCAAAATAAACCAGACTGCGAGCTCCTGATTTTTGTTGAATACTTAGTACTTCACAGAAAAAAATATCATGTGTACCTACGCTACTGATCTGTTTAACCTGACAGTCAAAAGCCAGCATGGCGTCTTGCAATACCGGTGAACCAGTCGTCAGGGTTTGCCATTCGCCCTGTGCAAAACGCTCTGCCATTGGTGTTTTGCCGCCGAACAGATTACTCAGATTTTTATGCTCCAAAGCGAGCGTGTTAACACATAACACCTGATTCTGCTTGAAAGTTTCATAGACTGATGCATTACGGTTCAGGCAGACCAATAATGTAGGTGGCGTATCGGTTACACTACATACAGCAGATGCAGTAAAGCCCGCACGTCCCGCTGATCCGTCGGTACTGATAATATTGACTGCTGCCGCCAGATTGCTCATGGCGTTCCTAAATAACTGCTGGGTTTCATTTAAAACCGGTTTTTCTGAGGCTGATGACTCTTTTAATTTCATCAGAGATGCCGAAAGTTTTGTACTCACTGCCAGATCTTTTGCTACAACTGAATTCATGTGTAATTCTCCTCAATAGTAGAAAGATGCCAGGTTCGTGCGGAATTTTTTAGCCTTTAATCTGTTCTAGCATCTTTCTCAATATGGTCCATGATGCGATTAGCCAATATGAGCAACCGAAGCAATTTCAATCAGAGCTTCGGGTTTCACCAGCCCGCATTGGATACAGAAACGGGCTGGTTTTTCATTTGGGAAAAATTCTCTATAGACAGTATTGATGGCAGCATAATCTGCCCAGTCTTTTAAAAATATGGAATTAAAGGTCACATCATCCATCGTACCGCCCGCTGTCTCGATGACATTCTGAATGGTACTAAGTACATGTCGGGTCTGGGCAGCAGCATCTCCTACAAAGACCACCTCATTATTTGTGTCTAAGGGTAAGGTACCGGATACATATACAATATTGTCGGCCAAGGTTGCTGGAACATAAGGTGCCAAAGGCGTACCAGTACCTTCTGGTATAATTACTGTTTTTGCCATGTTTCTTCTTCCAATTTTTTTATTTAAAAAATAACTTATGCTGCTGAGCTCTGGGACTGTTTTTGACTAAAACACTGTTGCATGCTGGCTACATCAGAAACCCAGCCAAAAAAGGTTTTAACGTTATATAAAGTGGCTTCATGCGCTTCACGCGGACCAGCCTGATAGCAAGCATCATCAAGTAATACACCGAAGTACTCCAGGAAGAAGCCATCTCTTAAGGTAGACTCTACGCAGACATTAGTCGCAATTCCGGTGAATAATAAATTACGGATACCACGTGCACGCAGCACACTGTCCAGACTAGTATTAAAGAAACCACTATAACGGGGTTTATCGATAACAATATCACCCGTTACAGGCTTTAGCTCATCAACCAGCTCATAGTCCCAGCCGCCTTTAGCCAGTAATTTTCCCTGTAGCTCCGGCTGCTTACGCATGGTTTTCAGGGCATTTGACTTATGAAAATTTGGCGAACCTGCTCCGCCAGCTTCTACATAATGCTGGTCCCAGCCATTTCTGAAATAAATCACCTGAATACCTGCCTGATGGGCAATATCCACAGCTTTTTTAATTTGCTCAATGACTGGTTGTGTAGTAGATACATCAAAACCGGCCAAGTCCAGATAACCACCTGAACTGGCATATGCATTTTGCATATCCACAATAATCAATGCTGTCTGTTTGGGATCGAGCTTGATTGCTTCAGGAGCAGCATTCAAAATTGGTGCAGAATCTGAAGTAAAGTCGGCACATATTGCTGATTTCATATTCATGCGCTTTTCTCCAGTGCAGTGACCTGGCTTGGTACAGGGCTATCTACTTCAATACGGCTTTTCATCAGTGGCTGAATTCGGGTTCCGAAATCTTCTACACCTTTTATAAAATCATCAAAAGTCAGAAGAATACCGTCTGTACCTTGAACTTCTGCAATTTCATCAAGCATGGCAGCCACTTTTTCATATGAACCTACCAGAGTTCCCATATTGATATTGACTGGAGATACACTGGAAGCCATGTGCCGTATATTGGTGTCATTACCTGAAATCTTGTCTTTTCCGCCTTGGTCCTGTAACCACTGAATAGCTTGCATGTCAGCCCCATTATTATAGTTTTGCCATTTTGCCTGAGCCTTTTCATCAGTTTCATCAGCAATGATCATAAACAGTACATAAGTCGAAACATCACGGCCTGTCTTATCTGTCTGTGTTTTTAGACGTTCATTAATACCGGCATAGGCCGTTGGAGTGTTTAAGCCCTTACCAAAAACGAAATTATAATCGGCATACTTTGCTGAAAATGCCAATCCTTCATCAGACTGGCCTGCACAGATAATTTTCATGTCTGCCTGAGGCACTGGCTTCACCTGGCAGTCATCCATCTTGAAAAAATCACCTTTAAAGTCAGAGTGGCCTGTTGCCCATAACTCTCTTAATACCTGCACATATTCTGAAAGATATTCATAACGTTTACCAAAGTACTCGTCTCCCGGCCACATACCCATCTGGCTATATTCTGGCTTTTGCCAGCCAGTTACTACATTCAGACCAAAGCGGCCATTAGAAATAGAATCAATTGTGGAAGCCATTCTTGCTACAATTGCCGGTGGCATAACTAATGTAGCAGCTGTTGCATAAATCTGGATTTTGGACGTAACCGCAGCCAAGCCAGCCATTAATGTAAATGTTTCCAGGTTATAATCCCAAAATTCAGTCTCCCCCCCGAAACCGCGCAACTTGATCATGGATAAAGCAAAGTCAAAACCGTAATGTTCAGCACGCTGTACGATTTCTTTATTCATTTCAAAACTTGGTTGATATTGTGGTGCTGTTTTCGAGAGCAACCATCCGTTATTACCAATTGGACAAAAAACGCCGACTTTCATATTCGTACCTCTCTTTTAAAACTTCTCGAGTAAAAGGACCAAGTACATCAGTTCTTCTTGCTTGTATTTTTATTAATGCAAGGTACATGCCAATATTTTTTATTCTTTAATATCAACATATTAATAAAAAATTGAGATATTATTTTTTTTACCATTTAGTCTAAATAGGTGTATCAAAAAGTATCACGCGCACAAAATATGTGCATACAGTGCAAAATTTAAAGGCTTTTGAAAATAACTAATAAGATGAGTAGCTTTCATAGAATCTTAGACTGGCTCTATCCAGAATAGAAATGAATAACAGAGTTAAACCAAGTTTAAATATCAAGCGCACCATGACGTAAAAAACAGCGGTACATTACTCGCAAAGGTATTAAAATTATTTTTAAGATCTATCTTGAGTTGTATAAATATAGAGAAAATTATTAAAAATCAGAATTAGGGCAGTTCTATTAAATATAAATACTGTGAATAAAACGAGTAATCTGTGCTTTAAAGCGCAATACGACTGCAACAGTGGCTTTTTTAAGCTTCTTATCAAATATAAGTGTTTCCTAAGAAAATAATCGAAGCATACTAATAAATATAAATTAGATAAGGGCTCAAGAGTAGTATTTTTAATTAGATAGTGCATCAGGAACAGAAATATAAGCATCTTCAATTAATCGCAGCAAAAATCTATTCAAAGCTAATTTTTTAACTATTAATAATTTATTTAAGATTTAGTATTTTGATTTTTTAGAATTACTTGAGCAGCAACAACGCGTATGTTCCTGCTCGATGGGCTTTAGAGTATTTTGCAGGTTTTTTCAAAATTCAGTCGAGGTAACCGCTCAAACAATTTTTCTGTAGCTCCATAGCCAATATTAATCAGCAGGTTAGATTTCCAACTGGTGCCTGCAAAAAAAGTTTCATCAATTAAAGCTGGATTAAAACCGGACATTGGACCGGTATCAAGCCCCAGGCTCCGACAGGCCAAAATCAGATAAGCTGCTTGCATGGAACTGTTACGAAAAGCCGTTTCATGTGCCAGTTCTGGACTTGAAGTAAACCATGACCGGGCATCTCCATGTGGGAAAAGTTCAGGCAGCTGCTCATAAAATTCTGCGTCATAAGCTACTACCACTGTTACGGGCGCGCTCATTGTCTTTTCCAGATTCCCTGATGATAAGGCCGGTTTAAGTTTGGCTTTGGCTCCTGCAGATCTGATAAACAAAAACCGCGCAGGTGAACAGTTTGCCGAAGTGGGAGCCATTTTCACCAGATCGTAAATCTGCATAAGCTGCTCATCGCTTACATCACGTTCCTGCCATGCATTATAGGTACGTGCTTCAGTAAATAACTGCTTGAGTACATCCTGCTCTAGGCCTTGCTGATAAATTGTCATTTTCTACTCCCTATATCAGATTAATCTGTTGTTTTAGTTAAAAATTTAATTAGTATCTCATTTACGCTTTGAGCTTGGGTTATGGTACTGGCATGACCGCCATTTGGTATTAATTCCAGTTCAGCATTTTTAATCAGCTTGGCAAGTGCCAGCCCCCGTTTCCATGGCACCAGAAAGTCATCCTGATTGGTTAACACCAGAGTAGGATTTTGAATCTGACGCGCCACTTCAAAAGGTTGATAATTCTGTAATGCATGAAGCCGTTTAAAGACATTTTCTAGAGGTGCAAAAATATCGATCATTTTGTTTTCCTGTTCATTCAATTGCAGTGAATGTGCGGAAATCCAGGCAGGCGGATATAAAAATAAGGCCTGAGCCCGTATATAAGCTTCAATACCTGCATACCGAAGTAAAGCAATACGGGTACTAAAACACTTTTCAGTATGCGAATCGAGCCGGTCCCAAGCATTAATCAGGACCAGTCTATTGACCAGCTCAGGATAAAGCCGCACAAGTTCTATGCCTATAAACCCACCTAGGGCATGTCCTATAAAATGACAGTTTTGCTGTTGGTGCTGTTTTAAAATTTTTGCCAGATGCTCTGCCAGATGCTGTATGGAATAATTTTCCGGTAATTCTGGACTCTGCGGTTCTATGCCTTCATGGTCATAGCAAATGACCTGAAAATATTCTCTTAATGCTTCAATCTGCGGCTGCCAAAAATTCGCGTGGCCACCTAGGCCCGAACTGAGCACCACTGTCTGAACAGAATGGTTTTTACAGGGATAAATTTCAACAGTCATACACTCATCTGCTTTAGTTGAATTGTTTTATTCCCAGCAAAAAACATACCAGTTTTGACCAAACGGTCAATTTTCCATGAAGCGTTAAATGAAAAATATTTTTATTTTAAAAGAATTGTATAAGCCACCCTTAACAGTTTTTTATTTTTTCTAAAAAATCTGAATATTCAATAAAAGTGTTAAAACGCGCTATATTGTGACAGCCTACACTAATTTTAGGTATAATCCTGACCCTGCTTTCAATAAAGTAATCCCAACGATTTATTGGAATAAAAACAATATGCAGTCACGACGCGTAAAACGCTTCACTGTTGGAGCGCATTTAATTGTTAAACATTTTGGCTATACTCACCATGGTATTTATGCCGGGCGTGGTCGTGTGATTCATTATTCTGGTTTTGCCCATCTATTTAAAAAACATCCTATCGAAATGACCTCACTCAAGAACTTTTCTCATGGCAAGAAAATTTCTGTACGCCACTATGAAGCTCCAAAATATAGTGGCCGCACGGTAGTTAGACGTATGTGTTCCCGCATGCATGAGAATCAGTATCATCTTATTATTAACAACTGTGAGCATTTATGTAGCTGGGCCATTACCGGGGTCGAGAGCAGCCCGCAAGTGGTGAAGATGATGAATCGTCTGACAACTATCGGTTATGTCAGTTCAATCATGAGCTATATGAACAGCATGATGATTACCGTGGCTACCACATCCTTTGCGCTAGTATTGTATATCAAGAAAAAACTGCGGGATAAGGCAAAAATGCAGATTCCTTCTTATCTCATCTATAAACAGGAAGAAAAAAAGTAGTCTAATGGGTTTTATTGTTTAAAAAGATAAGTGGTTTCATTGCATATTGAAATAGCAATTGCAGAGTGATTGCTGCAATTATGGCAAGGATAAGCGCAAACCAGAAACTCATATATGGCCATGCCATTACCAATATAAAAAAGAAAAGTACAAGCGAATATAAGCCCCGTACTGTACCCCGATATAGAGTAGTGACCGCGTCGGCACCTTGTGTAATATGCGTAAAAACTGCCAGAATCGAACCAATAATTGGAAAAACTGCCAGTAATCCACTCCATGTTCCACCCACCAGATCAGCAGCCTGTGTAACTATCAGCGTGAATACTCCACCTGCTAACATTCGTACCGGCAGATCTTTTGCATGAGCTGCAGGTCGATACACCCAATTTTTCCGAGGTAATAAGTACGGTGTGAAGATCAAACCGAGTAATGCTATACAAAGGGCAAGATAAATATTTTGTGGTAAAAGTACCAGAAAGCTAGAAATAACACTCCAAACCAGCGTTGCCAGAAGAAAAGTCATCCACCAGTTAAGTTTCAGACTTAACCAGCAATAAGCTATCCCAAAACTCAGTAAGGCAATTACACCTGTAACAGCTGCTGTCGCAGTATATATACCAAACCCAACCCCCTGCTCTAAAGCAACCAGCACCACTATCGGGCCAGCAACTACCGGCATACCGGCCAATATACCGGCAACCGTTGTTCCCCAGCGCCGGCCAGCCAGACTGACCAGTAAGATAAAAGCAGGCACTATTAGCAGCTTTAACCATATCATATTTATATTATGCCCTTTAAAAAAAGAAGCCTCTTTCACAAGAGGCTTCTTTTAAGCTTATTTACCCGGTTTAAAACTGTCTCTCAAATCGAGAATTCTATTAAATACCGGTTTTTCAGGAGAATGGTCATAACGATCGGCCACAAAATAACCTTCACGCTCGAACTGGAAACGGTCTTCCGGTTGAGCTTGTGCCAGTGCAGGTTCAATTACCGCCTGAAGCACTTTGAGTGATTCAGGATTAAGGTTAGCCAGGAAGTCATCTCCAGTTTCTGGATCTGCTTCAGTAAACAGGTGATCATAAATACGGACTTCTGCCGGTATACCTTGGGTTGCAGAAACCCAGTGGATAACACCTTTTACTTTACGCCCTTCCGGATTTTTACCCAGAGTTTCCGTATCAATTGAACATTTCAATTCTACTACCTCACCGCTTTCATCTTTAATAACTTCATCGCATTTAATGACATAAGCATGACGTAAACGAACTTCACCATCTGGTATGAGGCGTTTAAAACCTTTTGGCGGCACTTCTTCAAAATCTTTACGGTCAATATAGATTTCAGAGGTCAGCGGAATCCTCCGCTCACCCATATCTACATTTGGATGGCGCGCATGAACCAGATCCATGGCTTCTGGCAGATTAGTTAAAATTACTTTAAGTGGATTTAGGACTGCCATACCACGTGCTGCACTATTTTCCAGTGACTGACGGATGCAGAACTCCAGCATTGCCACATCAACAATACCGTCAGTTTTCGAAACGCCTACTCGCTTGCAAAAATCACGCAATCCTTCTGGAGTAAAACCGCGACGGCGCATACCAACAACTGTTGGCATTCGAGGATCATCCCAGCCATGTACATGCCCACCTTCTACCAGCTTACGCAGTTTACGTTTTGAAGTAATAGTATAATCGACATTCAGACGGCTAGATTCGTACTGGCGCGGTACAGCGGGTGAGTGGACTTTCTCGACGACCCAATCATAAAAAGGACGGTGGTCCTGGAATTCCAGAGTACAAAGCGAATGTGTGATGCCTTCAATCGCATCAGACAACGGATGGGCATAATCGTACATCGGGTAGATTTTCCATTTATTGCCTGTTTGATGATGCTCAGAATGCAACACACGATACAGAATCGGATCACGCATGTGGACATTTGGTGAAGCCATATCAATTTTAGCGCGGAGTACCGCTTCACCTTCACTCAGTTCACCATTACGCATCTGCTCAAAGCGTGTCAGATTCTCTTCAACACTTGCATCACGATAAGGTGAGTTTTTGCCTGACTCTACAAAAGAGCCACGATTTAACTTAATCTGTTCTGGAGTCTGCAAGTCTACATAGGCATCGCCCTGCTGAATCAACTGAAGCGCCCATGTATAGAGCTGATCAAAGTAGCTTGATGCATAACGCGGCTCACCTTCCCATTGAAATCCAAGCCATTTCACATCATTAGCAATGCCATCTACATATTCCTGCTCTTCGGCATCTGGATTGGTGTCGTCAAAACGCAAGTTACATGCACCTTGATATTCTTCTGCAATTCCAAAGTTCAGACAGATAGCCTTTACATGACCAATATGCAAATAGCCATTCGGCTCTGGTGGGAAGCGGGTGATTACTTTCTGGGTACGCCCGGCAGCCAGATCATCACTAATGACCTGACGGATAAAGTCTAAGCCTGCCTGTTGTTGTTGCTGCGCTTGATCGACTATGGCTTCATTATTTGGTGTCGGGTTATTTGGCAGGGATGAAACAACATCATTGGGCTTCATAATAGATAATTCACTTCTAAATCAAAAAATGAGGATAATTAAAACGCTATTCAGTTTTTTTAACAAAGAAAATAACGTTTTTACTTGCCTTGTAGTTTACAGTTTGCTTATGCTTCTCTCAACCAAAAAACCCATGGCATTTTTGTCCATGTTCAGGAGATTAACCAATGAGTTTTCCTCAAGTCGAATTAAACACCAATAAAGGTCGTATTGTTCTTGAGCTTAATACTGAAAAAGCACCTAAAACTGCTGAAAACTTCCTGCAATATGTTCGTGACGGCTTTTATGACGGCGTTATCTTTCACCGTGTGATTGACGGTTTCATGATCCAAGGTGGTGGCTTCGACGAAAACTTTAAAGAAAAAGCAACTCGCGATGCAATCGAAAATGAAGCAGATAACGGCCTGAGCAATGACGAAGGTACGATTGCAATGGCACGTACCCAGGCTCCTCACTCTGCATCTGCCCAGTTTTTCATTAACGTGAAAAATAACTCTTTCCTTAACCATACAGGTAAAACTGCTCAAGGTTGGGGTTATGCAGTGTTCGGTAAGGTTGTTGAAGGTATGGACGTTGTTAATGAGATTAAAAATGTCCGTACTGGTAACCGTGGTTACCATGCCGATGTTCCTCTGGAAAATGTTGTAATCGAATCTGCTAAAATTATCTCTGAATAATTTTATACAGGACACCTTGTGACCTATCTGTTTATTTCAGATTTACATTTGTCACCTGAACACCCTCGACTTGTTCGGGGGTTTTTAGACTTATTAAAATATTATGCAAACCAGCATACCCAGCTCTATATTTTAGGAGACTGGTTTAATGCCTGGATCGGTGATGATTATTCCGCGCCTTGGCTGGATGAAATTGTTCAGGCTTTACAGCAGTTCCAACAAGCTGGTAACACTATCTATTTTCAGGCCGGAAATCGTGACTTTGCCCTAGGCCAAAAATTCTTGGACCAGTTTCACGGTGTTCTATTGCCAGATATATATCAGTTGAGTATTGGTGCTTTAGCGTTCCGGCTAGAACATGGAGATGCACTTTGTACTGATGATATATCTTATCAACGCTTTAAAAAGATAATTCGCAACCCACTTTTGCTGGGCTTTCTAAAGCGTCTACCACTCGGTTTTAGACAAAAGCTGGCCAATGGATTCCGTCAAAAAAGTGCTGAGACCAAGCAGACCAAAGCTTATGAAATTATGGATGTTAACCAGCATACAGTTGAGCAGGTTCTAGAAAATTCCGATATTTTGATTCACGGCCATACACATCGCCCTGCAATTCATGAAATATATAATAAAAAGCGTATTGTGCTAGGTGACTGGAGAGAGCGTTCTGCTCAAATTCTGGAGATAAATCCGCTAGCAGAGCAAACAGAGTTAAAGTTGATAAGCTGGAATTATTAAACAAACAATATAATCCTGCTTCTTTAAGATAAAAATTGATTGAATTTACGAGTATTATTTAAAAAATATCGTATGATCAATCTCAATGATTTGAACCTAAATGCAGTGATGGAGTACATATATGGATCTGCTTGATATCGTACATAACCGCTATACGACTAAAGCTTATGACCCAACCAAGAAAATTTCACAGGAGCAGTTTGAACGCTTCCTGGAAATACTTCGTTATACTCCTTCATCAATTAACATTCAGCCTTGGCATTTCTTTATCGCTGATCATGAATCTGCCAAACAGCGTATTGCGAAAGCTCTGGTGGGCAAGTACAGTTATAACGCACCTAAAGTATTAGACTCTTCCCATACTATTTTATTTTGTACTAAAGCCAATATTACTGAAGAACATCTTGAGCATTTGTTAAATCAAGATGCAGCAAGTGGGCGCTTCAAGGATGAAACAGCCAAACAAGGTCAGAAAGACAGCCGTAGTGGTTATGTTGATTATTACCGCAATGAAAAAGGTGATGTCCAGCGTTGGGCTGAAAATCAGACTTTTATTGCTCTTGGGCAAATGCTATTGGCAGCAGGTATTGAAGGTGTGGACGCTACCCCTATTGGTGGATTTAATGAAGATATTATCAGTGCAGAATTAGGCCTAACTGAATTAGGCTTAGTTCCATCAGTATTACTTACATTAGGCTACCGCAGTGCAAGCGATTTTAATGCCAAGTTACCTAAATCACGCTTGGATAGAGAACAAATTTTTACCAAGCTATAAAATTCTAAATTGAGGAGAGGATATCTCTCCTTTTATAATTGTCATCATAATTTTATATAAAAATTTTAAAATCATTCAAAAACTGGAAATAAAAAACAATGTTACCTATTCCCAAACGTCTGCTTAAATTTGAATGTCTAGGTTGCGGCAGCATGTACATAGAACAAATAAATAGACAGCATATGCTTTCCTATCCAGCATGCCCAAATTGCCAGCAGCCAGGCCAGATACTTGGTAGTGTCAATAAACTGGATTATTTGCTTCATCCGGTAGCAGTGATAAAAATTTACTTACCTTAAAGCATATTACATGGCATATGCCAGACAGATTACTCCAGTCAATCCTAAAATTAAGCCGATTAATGTCGGGAGATTCAGTTTTTCTTTAAAGTACAGCAAGCCACTCATCACGCCCAGTAATACTACCAGAATATTCATTCCAGCAAATACAATAGCCGGGCTATCTTTAAGTAGCATATGGGCCTTAATGTACAGAGCAATATTACAAAAATTAAGCAAGCCCAAACCTGAACCAGCTAATATATTTTTTTGTGACCACCGGTTTTTTTGTAAAACCAGAAAACCGCTTGAGAGTACAAAAGAAAAGAGAAAGGCCAGATTCAAGGCCAGTGCAAATTGTAAGCCTAAGCCTGTGGTGTATTTTAAAAGAATATCCACCAACGCGTAGCCTATCCATACACTCAATAGAAAAACCAGACCTTTTTTATGATCGGAAGTCGTTTTTTCCTGAAAATGTTGACCGAATAATAAACTGATTACTGCGACTATTCCTAGACCTATACCCAGCAGTTTACTAATACTGAACTGTTCCTGAAATATAGAAAAAGCAGCCAGTAGAGATAATACAACAGACAGGCGTTGCGCAATTTCGGTTTTCAGGATTCCTGCGTATTGTAGTGATCTGGCCAGACATAGAAATATACCAGGCAATAGCATACCTAAAATAAAAATCAGCCACCACGGAGTGGTACTTAAAGAAACATGAGAAAAATCCGGTTTAAACCATATATAGCAAAGCACACTGGCAACTGCATAATTGACAGTAATCATTTGCAGAGCATCAAAACCGTGTGATTTGCCCCATTTTAAGAATATA
This sequence comes from Acinetobacter sp. UNC436CL71CviS28, assembly GCF_000620525.1. Taxonomy (NCBI): domain Bacteria; kingdom Pseudomonadati; phylum Pseudomonadota; class Gammaproteobacteria; order Moraxellales; family Moraxellaceae; genus Acinetobacter; species Acinetobacter sp. UNC436CL71CviS28. The sequence goes on along the minus strand of NZ_JIBB01000018.1, from coordinate 28,346 downwards.
GACACTGCCACACTGCATAAGGCCGCCCCAAAAATCAGTTCCATCTTGCCACTCTTAGCTTGTTTTACTTGAGCTTATAGAAAAAGCCCACATCTGTGGGCTTTTAAATATTATAAAAAATCACGTAGTGAGTTATTTATAACGATCAACCATTTTTTCCAGTGAAATCGGATGGATTTTATCTGCATGGCCTGCCGTACCAAATGCTTCATAACGATCTACACAGATCTGTTTCATTGCATCAATAGTCTTGGCAAAGAATTTACGCGGATCAAATTCACTTGGCTGCTCAGCCATCATACGGCGCATTGCACCGGTAGAAGCCAGACGTAAGTCTGTATCGATGTTAATTTTACGTACACCATGTTTGATCGCTTCTACCAACTGCTCAACTGGCACACCATAAGTTTCTTTGATATCGCCGCCGTACTGGTTAATAATAGCTAACCATTCTTGTGGAACTGAACTTGAGCCATGCATAACCAGGTGTGTATTTGGTAGAGCCGCGTGAATTTCTTTAATACGGTCAATTGCCAAGATGTCTCCCGTTGGTGGACGGGTGAATTTATACGCACCATGTGAAGTACCTACAGCAATTGCCAGCGCATCAACATTGGTATCAGCCACAAAACTGCGTGCTTCTTCTACAGAAGTCAACAGCTGAGAATGGTCAAGTATCCCTTCTGCACCTACGCCATCTTCTTCACCAGCCATACCGGTTTCAAGTGAACCCAGACAGCCAATTTCACCTTCTACTGAAACACCACAAGCATGTGCCATTTGTACAGTACGACGAGTCACATCAACATTGTATTCATAGGAAGTTGGTGTTTTACCATCTTCACCTAATGAACCATCCATCATCACCGAGCTAAAGCCAAGCTGAATTGAACGTTGGCAAACATCTGGGCTGGTACCATGATCTTGGTGCATAACTACCGGAATGTGTGGCCATTCTTCAATAGCAGCCAGAATAAGATGACGCAAGAACGGCGCCCCTGCATACTTACGGGCCCCCGCTGAAGCTTGTACGATCACAGGTGAATTGGTTGCGTCTGCAGCCAGCATGATTGCGCGCATTTGTTCTAAATTGTTTACATTGAACGCTGGTACGCCGTAGCTATGTTCTGCGGCGTGGTCCAAGAGCTGGCGCATCGAAATAAGTGCCATAATATCCTCCCAGGTAATGCGGCCTATTCTACCCTGTCATTTATTTCAATTCAGCAACAAAACACATGATTTAAAAAAAAATCCCTGCATTTGCAGGGACTTTTAAACAAAAGCCTACAATTTACTGTGTGGCTGTGCCTGTAGTAGCTGTTTCAGCATCTGGTGCAGGCATTTCTGCTGCTGGAGTCATAGAATCTTCAGCTGGTGCATTCGCTTGTTCAGGCGAAATATCTGTATTATTTTCATCCATGACTGGCTTATCGATTGCATCAATTGCAGCTTGTTGTTCAGGTGTTATTTTTTCTTCTGCAGCAGGTGCATTTTGCCCCTGATCAGTTGCAGCTGCTTCTTCTTTCTTTGCACACGCAGTTAGTACCAGTGGTGCGACCAGTGAGATCACAAGCATAAATTTTAACTTCATTACCTTTACCCAAACAAAGAAGATCTAATGCAGATTATGTTATTGCACAAATATGACAGTTATATGAATCTAAAATGAAAACAGGCTGGACCAAGCCAACCTGTTTAAACTTTAAAAATTATAGAATCAGAAGAATGTATTAGGCACGCTCTAGTAGCACGGCTACTGCTGGCAAGGTTTTGCCTTCTACAAACTCAAGGAAAGCCCCTCCACCAGTCGAGATATAGCCAATTTTGTCAGCGACTTCATATTTATCAATAGCTGCCAATGTATCTCCACCGCCTGCTATCGAGAAACCGGCAGACTTTGCAATTGCCTGAGAAAGCGTTTTGGTACCCTCTCCAAACTGGTCAACTTCAAATACACCGACCGGACCATTCCATAAAATAGTTTTTGAATTTTTAAGAATCTCTGCAAATGCCTGAGCTGTTTCTGGACCAACATCCAGAATCATATCATTTTCCGAAACTTCTGATACTTTTTTGACTACAGCTTGAGCTTTTGCCAATGAACCCAAGAAATCTTCAAAGTTAATTTCAGATGCATTAGCAACAACCACGTCAGTTGGCAAAGGGACAGAAACTTTCGCAGCAATCGCTTTTGCAGTGTCGACCAGGTCTGCTTCAAAAAGCGATTTACCCACGTTATAACCAGCGGCGGCCAAGAAAGTATTGGCAATACCGCCGCCAACAATTAACTGGTCACAAAGTGTAGATAAAGAATTTAAAACGTCGAGTTTAGTAGAGACTTTAGAACCTGCAACAATTGCTACCATCGGCTTTTCAGGTGTTTTTAGTGCACGGCCCAGTGCATCCAGTTCTGCTGCAAGCAGCGGCCCTGCTGCTGCAACCTTGGCAAAGCGCGCTACACCTTCTGTAGATGCTTCTGCACGATGCGCAGTACCAAATGCATCCATAACAAAGACATCACACAATGCAGCGTATTTTTGTGCCAGCTCAGGATTATTCTTCTTTTCACCTGCATTGAAACGTACATTTTCCAGTAAAACTACCTGGCCGGCCTGAACTTGAACGCCATCCAAGTACTCTGTAACCAACTGGACTTCCTGACCCAGTGCCTGAGACAGATAAGCCGCAACAGGAGCGAGTGACTGTTCCGGTTTAGGTTCACCCTCTACCGGACGACCCAGATGAGAACACACTATCACTGCTGCACCTTTTTCCAGCGCAGCCTGAATTGTCGGTAATGCAGCGCGTAGACGTGCATCGCTCGTAATCTCACCATTTTTTACAGGAACGTTTAAGTCTTCACGAATAAGGACACGTTTGCCTGTCAGGTCAAGGTCAGTCATACGCTGAAAGTTCATGTAATACTCTCTTTATGTATTTAAAAATGCCATCGATTTTAAATGATTATGCTTAAAAAGGTTAGCTTCTTTTGCATAAAAGCTAACGTTTGCCAAAGATTTGTTATGATAGATAAAGCCTGTCTATTTCCGAGTACTTATGTCTTTTCATCCTGATCCGAAGATTAACCGCTTAAATGTATTAGGTGAACCCTTGGCAAGCTGTTGCTATGACCCTATTACCGGATATTTCCGTAATGGTTTTTGCCATACTGCTGCTACTGATCTGGGCCAGCATACTGTTTGTGCACAGATGACATCTGAATTTCTAAGTTTTTCTCAAAAACTGGGTAATGATCTGATTACGCCCTTACCGGAAGTAGGTTTTCCCGGACTAAAACCTGGTGACTTCTGGTGTATCTGCGTAACGCGCTGGGTTGAAGCCTATCAGGCTGATATGGCTCCGCCTGTAAAAATTCATGCCTGCCATCAGGCAGTACTCAGTTATGTACCTTTAGATATTTTAATGGATTATGCAATTTGATGAAGCAGCCTCCTCTTATTCTGGCCTCCAGTAGTGATACCCGTAAAGCGCTGTTGAATCGTTTAGGCTTGCAGTATCGATGTATTTCACCAGATATTGATGAATTACCCCAGGGTGAGACACATGCAGATGAACTTGCAAGGAGACTGGCTTTTGACAAAGCTCATATTGTTGCCAGACTTTACCCTGAAGCAGTAGTGATTGGTTCCGATCAGGTAGCATGGCGGGAACATACACCCGATGATTTTATAGGTAAGCCCTTAACAGTTGAAAAGGCAGTGCAACAGTTGCAGGTCAATTCCGGGAAAACGGTCTATTTTAGTACGGGGCTGAGTGTACAGCAGCATTCCACAGGTTTTCAGCACACACTGGTAGAGCATTATCAGGTAAAATTCCGCACATTAAATCTGGCCGAAATTGAGCGATACATCGAACTGGATCAACCACTTCACTGTGCAGGTAGCTTTAAATGTGAAAGTCTGGGCATTAGTCTGTTTGAAAAGATGACGGGTAATGACCAGACAACTTTAATGGGCCTACCCATGATTCAGCTATGCCAGATTTTGCGCCAACTCGACTTCCAGATTCCCTAGCTAATTTTTTTAATATTTACAGGTTTTTCTATGTCCCAACCTCTAGCTGTCTTAGGCGGTATAACTGCCGAACAATTTTTAAGTGAATATTGGCAAAAAAAACCGCTACTGGTCCGTAATGCCCTGCCCGAAATTATCAATATTCTTGAACCGAACGATGTTAAAGAACTTGCGCTTGAAGAAAATATTACTGCCCGTTTAATCAAGCAAAAAGATAAAGATTCTAACCAGTGGTCAGTGAAATCTTCTCCCCTGATTAAAGGCGATTTCCAGAAAATGCCAAAACTATGGACCTTGCTGGTTCAGGCGGTTGACCATTATTCATTTGACCTCGCAGCCCTATGGAAAAAATTTCCCTTTATTCCACAGTGGCGCCGTGATGATATTATGGTGTCTTATGCGCCTAAAGGCGGTTCAGTTGGCAAGCATTTTGACTTTTATGATGTATTCCTGGTGCAAGGTTACGGTCACCGTCGCTGGCAGCTTGGGCAGATGTGCGATGCAGACACGGCTTTTGTTCCAGGTCAGCCTCTTAAACTGCTACCAGATATGGAGGTAAATTTTGATGAAGTACTGGCTCCAGGTGATCTGTTATATGTTCCGCCAGGTCTGTCTCACTATGGCGTAGCAGAAGATGACTGCCTGACCTTTTCCTTTGGTTTTCGCATGCCTAATATTGCAGATATGATGGATCGTGTGAGTGATAAATTTTCTGAAGACCAGTTACTCAGAAATCCGCTAACCGATATTCTGCGTGACCAGGCTACAGCAGCAGGCGAGATTACACCTGTTGAACTTGAGTACCTTAAAACAGAACTGCTTGCCCGTCTGCAAAACTCTACTGTACTTGATGATGCTATTATCAGCTTGATGTCAGAGCCGAAGTATCCGGAGAATATTCCTGAAGCGGAAGAGATCGGTACAGGTGATCTGGAAGAAGCTTTGGATCAGGGTTACATGCTAATGCTGGAACCTGCTTCACGCCTGCTTTATACAGATGAAGACAACCAGCTACTTTTTTGGGCAAATGGTGAAGCACTATATATTTCTGAAAGCTTTGCAGCCTATTTAAAGCGCCTTGCTGATGGTGAAATTCTGGTTCTTGATCAGAATTTAAATGATGAAGAAATACTTGAAGATATCGCACAACTATTGACTGACTCTATTTTGATGCTGCTTCCACCAGAAGAAGAGCAGAACTAATATTTATTTATAAAAAATAGCCAGACCTGTTCTGGTTATTTTTTTATCTGAAAAATTATCTCAGTTATCTTCTTATATGACTGAGAATGAACAAAACTCTCATTGAGAAATATAGCCCGGCTTGGCAAGTTGAATCTATTGAAAAATATTAAAAGGAAAGCTGAATATAATGGCAAGCCCAGCACAAACAATACGTCATAAGCTCCTCAATACATTTTTCTCAAGACATTCGGTCTGGTTCCTGTGCATTCTGATCGCATTAGGTATTACCATGCTTAGGCTATTCTATGAGCCACATTATATTTATTACTTCGTTTCAGATACCTTGCTTAACAGTGTCTGGCTAATCACAGCTTTGCTCAGCCTGCTGGGTCTCTATGATGTTTTGCAGAATCGTCACTCGATCTTAAAAAACTATCCGATTATGGGCCACTTTCGCTATATCTTTGAAGATTTTCGTCCAGAGATCCGGCAGTATTTTATTGAATCGGATCATGATGCACTGCCATTTTCACGGGTACAGCGCAGTCTAGTATATCAGCGTGCGAAAAATGAAAATTCAGATAAACCCTTTGGCTCAATTTTAGATGTCTATCAGGCAGATTATCGTTTTATTACTCACTCCCTGGCACCTTGCTCACCAGCAGATCCGGCCACTTTTCGTATTCAGATTGGTAATGAGCAATGTACTCAGCCCTATAGCGCTTCAATTTTCAATATCTCTGGCATGAGTTTTGGCAGTCTCAGCGCCAATGCAATTCTGGCGTTAAATCAGGGTGCCAAGATGGGTAACTTTTACCATGACACAGGAGAAGGCAGTATCAGCCCTTATCATCTGGAAAATGGTGGCGATTTGGTCTGGCAAATTGCCAGTGGTTATTTTGGCTGCCGGACGCTTGACGGACAGTTTGATGAAGGAAAGTTTGCTAAACAGGCACAACTTGAACAGGTTAAAATGATTGAACTCAAACTTTCCCAAGGCGCCAAACCGGGTCATGGCGGTATTTTGCCAAAGCATAAAATTTCTGAAGAAATTGCCCTGATTCGGGGAGTAAGTCGTGATCGTGACTGCATCTCTCCTTCTACCCACTCTGCTTTTCGTACACCGATCCAGATGATGCACTTTCTGCAAAAATTACGTGATCTTTCTGGTGGTAAACCAGTAGGCTTTAAGCTCTGTATTGGGCATCCATGGCAATTTATGAGTATTGTAAAAGCTATGCTGGAAACCAAAATTGTACCGGATTTTATTGTAGTCGATGGCTCTGAGGGTGGTACAGGTGCAGCACCAATTGAATTTAGTGACTACATTGGTACACCTCTGCGTGAAGGCTTACGCTTTGTACATAATACCTTGGTGGGTACCGGTTTACGTGATCAGATCAAGATTGGAGCAGCGGGTAAAATCGTCAGTGCATTTGATATTGCCAGTACATTTGCACTGGGCGCAGACTGGGTGAATTCAGGTCGGGGGTTCATGTTTGCAATTGGCTGTATACAGGCACAAAGCTGCCATACCAATCAGTGCCCGGTTGGGGTAGCTACACAGGACCGTGACCGACAAAAAGCTTTACATGTGCCCACCAAAGCTGAACGGGTTTTTAATTTCCATAAAAACACTTTGCATGCCCTGGCAGATATGATAGCAGCAGCAGGCTTGCGTCATCCTTCGGAACTTGATGCACACCATCTGGCACAACGGATTAATGACCGGGAAATTAAAAATTATGCCCAGTTGCATTATTTTATGGAGGAAAATGCCCTTATTAATAACCAGCTTCAGGATAAAGAAAATTTTTATTACCGCATGTGGCAAATGGCCAGTGCTCAAAAATTCTGAACTGTAAAAAGCTGAGTACATACATTCTTCACTTGGCTAACTTGATCACCATAAAACTCTATCTGAGGAAAATACGATGAGTAACTTGCGCTGTTATAAACAAATGCCTGTATGGTCTAATAAAACCCTTCCTCAGAATTTCCGCGAGAAACATAATACTCAAGAAGGGACTTGGGCTAAATTGACAATATTGCAGGGCGAACTGGTATTTGCCATGCTATCAGAAAATGGTGAAATAATTTCTGAAGAAACTTTTAATGCTAGTCATCAACCTTCCTTAGTCTCACCTCAAGCATGGCACAAAATTGTCTCTACCAGTTCCGATATTGCCTGCCAACTTGAATTTTTCTGTGAACCTGAGCGTTACTTTGAAAAGAAATATGGACTAGTACCAACGCATTCCGAAATACGTATGGCGAGTAAAATTCTGCACAGTGCAGGTACCGCACTTGATCTTGGTTGTGGTAGTGGCCGCAATACACTTTTTCTCAGTGAAAAAGGTTTTGAGGTCGATGCATGGGATATTAATGAAGCTAGCATCAATAAGCTTAATGAAATTATTGATGCAGAGAAAATTGATCATATTCACACTGAGATACGTGACCTGAACCAGAATCCCATTATTGAAAAACGCTATAACTTTATCTTTTCAACGGTTGTGCTGATGTTTTTACAGCCCGCTACTATTCCCCGACTTATAGAAGAAATGCAAAAAGCAACTCTGCCTGAAGGTTATAATCTGATTGTTGCGGCTATGGATACACCAGACTATCCATGTAATGTTGATTTCCCCTTCACCTTTAAAGAAGGAGAGCTCATTCGTTATTATACGGGTTGGAATATCTTACAATATAATGAAGATGTTGGTGAGCTACATCGGCTCGATGAGCATGGTCGCCGGATAAAATTGCGTTTTGCTACATTACTGGCAAAAAAGCAGGCTTGAATATAAAAGCATACTATTCACTAAAAACTACAAAGCCAGATCATTACTCTGGCTTTTTCAGAAGATTATATGACGCTAAGTTTTATTAGTACTTAATGCCAGATCATGAGCTTATTTATTCATAATAGTATTTTGAAGGTCTGGCATGTAGAAATGCCGGAATCAGCCCGGTAAGTGCAGCCCGAATATCAGCCCGCTCATTAATGAGTTGATGCGAACCCTCTTCAAGCATAAGCAGGGTCTGTAACCGGAATTTTCGCCGAATAAATTCAATGTTATAACGCCAGTCTACCGTCTGGTCCAGGGCTCCCTGAGCAAGCCAGACTGGTATTCGGCAAGCCGGTCGCTGCTCCATTTCCAGCATCCACCGCGACATCGCCAGAATCCAGTCCATACCCATCATACGGGGCTGTAAGGGATCTTTTAAGCGAATAAAGCGCAGAAATTCCGGATTATGGTTATTACGCCGGAAATGTCGAGGCACTTGCCGCTTGATACGCCGGATAATACCGAGGCCAACCGGGTTATGCCACCATGCTGTTTTTGCAGGTCGAATGAGTGGAGATAAAAGCAAAATACGATCAACAATCGGATTACGGCGTTGCTCAGCATATTCGAGCAAATGATGCATCCAGATTGCGCCTCCCGTACTCTGCCCAATACCTAACCATGGTTGCGGCAACTGGTCAGCCTGACGGACATACTGATATACGGCCAGTAAAACTTGCTGATAATGATCAAAATTCTGGATATTGGCCGGCGAACCGTCACTTAAGCCATGCCCTGGCAAGTCATATGTTATTACGCTGAAGCCCTGTTCAAGTATTTCACGGATGATTGGCTGGTAAATGCCACTGTGTTCAAGATAACCATGCAGCAAACAGACCGTACCTTTAATTTCAGCAACTCTCGGTTTAAAAACCTGTACATGTAATCGAAAAAGTGGCATGGGAACATAACCCTGCCATTGGTCACAGTCCAGCAGATTTAAACCATAAAGTTTGCGATAAGCTAAAATATCAACTGAGGGCTCATACGGGCGGTTCAGATTTAATGGTTCTAGAAGCTGTGAAGTAATTTCACGGCTAGGTATAGGCAAGTCAAGCTGGGTAAGTACATTCGGATTTAAAAACGGGATATCTGACATTAAGGTACCTCCCGGCAGCCACTTGAGCCAAATAGGATATCGCGAATTGTGGCCAGCATTTCGTAATTGGCACGGCGACTGTGATCATAATTCTGCCGGCTTGGACGCCAGTCTGTTAATTTTGAAGGCATAGGTGCTTCAACCGGTATGGTTTCTATACCGTTTAGTGCAAATAAACGGCGTGTACGTGGCATATGATAAACATCCGTGATCAAGATTACTGTAGGTGCCCCACCTTTTTTCTGTAAAAGCAATGAACTGAACCGTGAATTCTCACAGGTATTCATACTGCGGTTTTCCAGTAATTTTGCTTCTACATTTCTTTCTTTTAACCAAGCCTGCATATAAGGGGCTTCTACCCCGCTTAAAACAATGGGTAAATGGTATTGTTTTTCGACTTCCAGGGTTTTCTCGAGCCGCAAGCGGGTATATTTATTCACTACAATATCTTTCTGGTTATCAGCTAAAGTCAATCCGCCACCTAAAACAACAATTGCATAAGGTTTGCTGGAACTTGCCGGATAGACTGGTTCATTTTTTTCTTTTTGTATTTGGGCAATATCTTGATAAATTTCGCTTTCTACTGTCTCTTGCTGTTCAACCGGATGTGTCATCAGGAAATCTATATATTGCTCCATTAACACCTTGTTCTCTGCGCTATTCAATTGCAGAAGCTCACGCATGTCTTCAACCGAATCGGAGACTGGCTGTTCTTGTTCCTGTCCTTTTTTATCAACAGATGGAACCAGTAATGGAATAACCGGTTGGTCGTCCTTATCGTTTTCTTCTTTTTCCTGTTCTTCAATAATAATTTTTTGCAATGCTTTATAACGGGCCTGTAGCGTAGGCAAATCCTGTGCATTCTGGTTTTGCATAGACTGCTCCATCAGTTTTAAATATGCCTGACGGGCAATCCAGAGATTTGAACCAGGCTCTAGTTCCTCATATTCGCTCAGGGCGGCCATTTCCTGACTTTTTGCTGCCACCTGGTTGACTTCTACTGGCACAAAAGTATTAAGAGCCTTGACCACCAGCTGCGAATAAAAAGGGGTATAGATAAAAACCATCAAACAGCCGAGCAGTACAAATATGCCTGCGGCAAGCTGTACTAAACGCACCATCCAATGATACTGAGCCATAAACTGTTTATTCCGTATGTGAGCAAATCTGGGCTATTTCATTATAGAGTACCGGTTCCGGCTCGAGCATGATGTTAAATTTCTGATAAACATCGTGCTGTACCGCGCCGTATGTAGCTTTGATATCTTCTAATGACGCTTCAGCATAGTTGACCAAGACCAGTGCCTGTTTTTCAAACATGCCTACCTGACCCAGACGCTTGCCCTTCCATCCTGCCTGCTCAATCAGCCAGCCGGCTGCAATCTTGGCCTGACCAGTCAACTGGGGGTAATGCGGTAGTCTCGGGAATCGCACTGCCAGTTTCTGATAAGCCTCATTACTAATCACAGGATTTTTAAAAAAACTGCCGGCATTAGGATATTGTGCCGGATCAGGTAACTTACTTTGTCGAATATGAATAACCTGCTGTTGCAGGTTTTCGGCACTCTGATCACCTGCCATAGCCAGTTTCAGATCGCCATAATTCAGCTTGAGCTGCGGTGTTTTTAATAACCTGAATGTTACATGGGTAATAATGTAGCGATTTGGCTGATCTTTAAAAATACTGTGCCGGTATGAAAAACCGCAATCTTTAGCACAGATCGAGTCAAACTGGCCAGTTTCACGGTCATATACTTGTACCGATTCAATAAAATCCCCAGCTTCTACCCCATAAGCACCAATATTCTGTACAGGTGACGCGCCAACTCGTCCTGGAATTAAAGCCAGGTTCTGTAAGCCATACAAGCGTTTTGTGGTGGTATAGAGTACAAACTCATGCCAGACCTGACCGGCACCCACCCTCAGGCTGCGGCTTTGTTCATCTTCATCTAAATACTCAATACCTTGAATATCAATATGCATGACCAGTGCATTAATCTTTTCAGGTAGAAGCAGGTTACTGCCACCAGAAAGTACAAGAATATTCAGCTGATTCTGGATAGCATATTGAACCGCAGCCGGAATCTGCCGAGTCTGTTCAATGTGAATGTAATGGGAAGCGACACTGTTAAGCTTTAAACTGTTAAAAGGTTTAAGTTGAATATTATTTTGAATCTGAATCACATCTAAACCTTTTAAATTACTGACTAAACTGACTTTTAAATACATTTATCCAGGCACGACTGCTTGATTCACACTGATCCAGTACCCGCTCAAAACCATCAAGTCCGCCATAATACGGATCGGGTAAAGCCTGCTTGGAATATTCAGGGTCATGCTCACTCATCAGAGCAACTTTTGCACGCAGGCATGTTTCGCCATATTCAAGACCAGCTTGATGCATTACTGCTTGTATATCTTCAAGATTCTGATGATCCATTGCCAGAATCAAGTCAAAATCAAGAAAATCCTGAGTCTTTAACTGACGAGCTCTTAACGTTGAGAGATCATAACCACGTTTTTTGGCATGCTTCTGACTCCGTTGGTCAGGTGCTTTACCTGGATGATAATTACTGGTGCCAGCTGAATCAACGATTACATTTAACTGATGCTCGTCACAATAATGCCTCAGGACAATTTCCGCTGTGGGAGAGCGGCAAATATTTCCTAAACAGACACACAACACCTTATACGGCGCTTTGGACGACATAACGACCTCAAGTACAGCTTTCTTTTGAAGAGTCTTATGTTAAGTTATTTACAGGATGAATCCTATAGAACTGCAAAACAATAATGTTCAATTTTTTAAAGAATTAAGGAAAACGTATGGGCCAATTTCAGTTTCAAACCGTTCCCAATATTATTGCTGGGCTAGGCTCAATTGAGAGACTCAAGCAAATCTTGATAGAGCAGAAGTCTAAAAAACTGTTATTGGTTACCGATCCGGGAATGCTGGCTCAGCAGCTTCATCAACCTGTTTTAGATATTTTACATAGCATTGGACTTGAATATAGTATTTATGCTGATGTACAGGCTGATCCACCAGAAGACGTAGTCCTGGCAGCTGCCCGTTTTGCCCGAGAAGAAAAAGCAGACATTATTTTAGGCTTTGGTGGCGGCAGCTCTATGGACGTTGCCAAGATTATTGCCCTGCTTGCGCATCCTGAACAACAGCAAAAGCTCCAGGAGATGTATGGTGTAAATCAGGTCCAAGGCGCACGACTGAAATTAATTTTAATTCCCACCACTGCTGGTACCGGCTCCGAAGTCACGCCTATTTCGATAGTAACCACTGGAGAAACAACAAAAAGTGGAATAGTCTCACCTGTGCTTTTTGCAGATACTACTATACTCGATGCAAATTTCACCCGAAATTTACCGCATCATATTACTGCAGCGACCGGTATTGATGCGATGGTGCATGCTGTCGAAGCCTATACATCTAAAATTAAAAAAAATTTCTATGCAGATTTACTCGCAGTTAAAGCGCTCCAGATTCTTTATACAAATTTAAGACCGGTACTTGAAGATGGCCACAATATGGAAGCCCGGCAAAATATGCTGGTCGGCTCAATGCTTGCCGGGCAGGCCTTTGCCAACTCACCAGTGGGTGCGGTACATGCCTTGGCTTATCCGCTTGGTGGACACTTTCATATTTCACATGGGCATAGCAATGCTCTGGTTTTTACTGAAGTCTTAAAATTTAACCTGACTCATGCCAAGCAGCACTATGCTGAATTGATGTTACATATTGAACCTAAAAGTAGTGGCTCAGTAGAAGGCCTCAGTGATCTGTTTATTGATCATATGCAAAATTATCTGGACATCACTGGTTTACCCTTGACTTTGCAATCACTCGCAATACCTGAGCAGGCTTTAGAACAGCTGGCACAAGATGCAGTATTACAAACCCGGCTATTACAGAATAACCCCCGTGAGCTGGGTTATGAAGATGCGCTCAATATATACCGAGCCATTTATTCATGAATAAGCCTGTAATTACCGAACGCAAGCATTTTAGATTTTTCTTGCCGATTCAGACTCGCTGGGCAGATAATGATATATACGGGCACGTCAATAACGTAACCTATTATAGCTATTTTGACACGGCGGCTAATTCGCTGCTGATTCAGAAAGCAGGGTTTAATATTCATCAATCCCCTGTAATTGGGCTGGTAGTTGATTCTGCTTGCAGCTTTTTTCAGGAACTGTCTTTTCCTGAAATAATTGAGGTTGGCGTAGCAATTGAACGGATTGGCCAATCTTCTTTAACATATCGTTTAGCGATTTTTAAACAGGGTCAGCAGCAAGCATCTGCACAAGGTCACTTTGTTCATGTGCTTGTAAATCGTGAAACACGAAAAAGCACTCCCATATCTCAACAGATGCGGGAGGATCTAGCCACTTATTGTTTATAAAACAATCATGATTTTAACTGGATATTTTGCAGCTCGGCATCAAAAAGATGAATTAAACTCTGAATTGCAGGCTCCTGCTGTAGTAATTCTTTTGCACGCTGGTACGCTTTTTCCTTGCGTACCGTTTGCATGATATATGGCGTGATCTGCTCAATTTCTTTGTATTCCACTTGAAACTGTGTATCAGGCCATTGCTCTTTCATGGCTTGCTCTAAAGCATGCTGGAGCTGAGACAGCATTCCTTCATATTGTTGTGGAATTTGAAAAACTGACAGGCCATTAATCGTGCCTGTCATCAGTCCATGCTGGGCCAGCTCTTGAACGGCAGGTGATAACTCGCTATTCCTAAACCAGTATTCCCATTTGTCTACAGTCCATTCATGCTCTAACTGCTGAGGTGTTAGTGTTAGAATATCCTGAGGCATCAAGTGACCAGAGTTTTCATATTGCTGAGCGCTAATACCAGCTTTTTCCAGCTTAGTATCAGACAATTCTTCATCAGAAAAACTATGAGATACCTGCTCAATCTTTCCCCCGGTTTTAAAGGACTCGGCTACAGGTAACTCAACAAATAAATCTTCCGCAGATATGGTAGGCGCTGTTTCACTCTGGCTAAGATCTTTTGGTATATCGGATTGGGTGTTTATTGCCAGTTCTGAAATGACTAGAGCATCAGGCTCAAGAAATTTAGTATCCAAAAGATCAGCAGAAGGCGCTACCGGTTTAGGCTGAACATTTAAACCTGCCTCATCAAACCCGACCAGCCCATCAGCCGAGTTTAAATTAAAGCTCAGCATTTCATTTGCTGCTGAACTTTCCTCAGTATTACTGTCCGGAACAGCTGATTTTAGCGGTTTTTTCTCAAAAGGTTTAGAAGAGTCTGCCGTAGTTTTAGACACAGTGTCTGGCTCTGCTCCAGCGAATGATAACTCTTCAGAAATAAAATTTGTCTCAGGCTCAAGTTTCTCTGCTAAAACTGTTACCTGTGGTTCAGACGAACGAGGTGCTGTATTAACTTCTGCCGATGCTGAAAAGCTACTATCAGAAACCGCCGGTCTAGAATTGTCTATTGATATTTCATCAGGTGCCAAAGGTCGAAAAGCTAACAGCCGTAAAATACACATTTCAAAGCCCTGCTCTTGCGTAACAGACAGTTGCAGGTCAGCTCGTCCTTTACAGGCAATTTGATAATACAGTTGCAGGTCTTGCGCTGAAATCAGGCGTGAGAGCTGTAAAATTTTACGGTTAATCTCATCACTGTATTTAAGGCCTAGGTCGGGCAAATATTGTAATAGAGCCAATTCGTGTAAGGTCGAAATCAGCTGATCCAGAACAAGTGAAACATCCAGTGCCTGATGTCTAAACTGTAATAAAAGCTGGCTGACCCGGGCCTGATTATTCTGATGAATGGCCAGAATCAGGTCATAGATGATAGTGCGGTCGATCAGCCCCAGCATCTCTTTGACATCCTGATGGTGTACCTCACCCTGACCATAAGCAATCGCCTGATCTGTCAGAGACAATGCATCACGTAGGGAGCCTTGGGCAGACTCACCAATTTGCCAGATGGCGTCACTATCAGCATTAATCTCTTCTTTTTGTAAAATTCGGGTTAAATGTTCAGTAATCTCATCAACTGCTAATGGTCGCAAGGTAAATTGCAGGCATCGTGAAATAACCGTAATAGGTAATTTCTGCGGATCTGTGGTAGCGAATAAAAATTTTACATGCTCTGGCGGCTCTTCGAGCGTTTTCAGGAGTGCATTAAAAGAGTGAGTAGAGAGCATATGCACTTCATCGATCAGATAAACCTTAAAGCGTCCCTGAGTCGGTGCATAAGGTACATTGTCGAGCAGTTCGCGGGTATCTTCAACTTTGGTTCTTGAAGCGGCATCAATTTCAATCAGATCAATGAAACGGCCTTCATTGACGGCTTTACAGGTAGCACATACTTCGCATGGTGTAGAAGTAACACCGGTTTCACAGTTTAAGCACTTTGCTAAAATACGCGCAATTGTTGTTTTGCCTACGCCACGTGTACCTGTAAATAAATAAGCATGATGCAGACGGCCACGTTCTAACGCATTGGTCAGCGCCCGTGACACATGGCTTTGCCCGACCAGCTCATTAAAGTTGCGTGGACGATATTTTCGCGCAAGTACTTGATACATGTATGCTCCTTTTTGCCTGTATAAGCATACTGTTTTTTTGCAGCTTAGTGAATGAGCCGATGTCATCAATTGCTTTTAAAACGACAAGTCACTACTTTGCGTTTGAATATGAAAATAATTTTTGAAACCAGATACGCTTTTACATTTATGTATATTTAAAATTTCTGTGCTTTTAAACTATCAGGCAATCTTGTGAACACATAGAATAATGGCTGCAATTCGCTCCACACCTGAATAATATGGCTGTTCGAGTTCTTCACCAAAAATATCCGGATCGATTTCCTGCCAGCGCCATGTAAATTTTGATTGTCCTTTAAACCACTCTTCAATTCGTTCCTGTAATACGCTTTGACCATTACGGATGGCAACCCCTGTATATAAAAACAAGTGTCCATTTCTGTAAAGATGAGTAACCCCTTGCTGCACAATATCAAAAGCCAGCTGTGCACCATCCATTTTATAGCCACCATGCCGATACTGACGCCGCTCCGAGTCTACCAGGTAAGGAGGATTGGCAATAATCAAATCATATTGCTCATGAATTTCCTGATATAAATGACTATTTACTGCACGAAACTTTTCAATGCCCGAGAATTCTGCATGAAGTTCACTTAATAATAGAGCGTGTGGATTAATGTCTACCAATGTAAGTTCTGGCTGAGGGTTAAATTTTTTGGTTGTTAGAATCGCAGTGGCTGCCGTACCCGAACCCATTTCCAGAATACTGCTCACAGAGAATTGCTGTTGTTTTAGGAAACAGTCTAAATGCAAATTAAAACGGTAGGTATCAGGTCCTAAGAAAACAGCATTCTGGCTAGTTGTAGGGTAACTGCTATGGATAAAAATCTCATCATTTAAACTTGAAACACGAAATTTGCAGCGAAACAGTTGCTCCTGCTGTTCAAGCAAATCATGATATTTCAATAGTTCAAATAAAGGTGCCTTGAGATCTGCTGCATAGAACCAGCGATTCCAGCCAAAAATATCTGCTAAAGTTTCTCCTACCGCCGCATGTCTTAAGACCCGTGAATGCGTTTCTGGCGTTACACTGATAAACTGATAAGCATTAGCTTTAAGATGTTTTAACAGATCTAGTAAAGCTTGCTTCTTGGTTTGTAAATCTGAAAGCTCTATGTCCATATATGTCCTTTTATATTATTTTAATTCAAGAGAACCATCCTTTCCTACCAGTAAGTACACCATCTGCACAGCGTAAAGCTTCTTGAGTAAGTGCCCACAAACGGTAATCTCCAGTCATGGAACCCATCTGGAAATTATGAGTATAGGCAAAACTCAAATTACGCTCAGGGTCACACCAGGCCGCTGAACTGTTATATCCCATGTGCCCAAAACCTTGTTGGGCGGCCTTACCCAGCGTAAAGATCCGATGATAGCCCAAACGCCAGTTCATGGGTACAGGCATAACCCGGTCGCGAGCAAAACTCTGAATACTGCTGAGCTCCTGAAAAACTTCTGGTTTAATCAAGACCTTACCTTTCCACTGTCCATGATTAGCCAGCATGGCATAAATTTTTGCCAGACTATGCGCATCAAACACACCATTGGCTGCGGGAACCAAGGCCTGCAGGCCGGCCTCATTAAAGAAGCTAAAGTTTTTCATTCCTTTAGGAACCATAGCATCTTGGAAATCTTGAGGGTTCTGTCCACTCCAGTAAAACAGCTTTTCACTGAATGATGTTTTTCTTTTTGTTTTCTTTGATATTTGATTGTTATGTTCCTTTCGGACTGGTTTAGAGGCAGCAAAAGGACGAGCTACACGCTCCAGTTCAGTCAAGGGAAGACCAAAATATGCACCATCTAACCCAAGTGGTTCTACCAGATACTGTTGCATTAACTGAGATAAAGTTTGACCGGTAACTTTCTCAAGTAGCCCACCGACCAGCCAGCCAAAGGTTAAAGCCTGATAAGCAACGCCCTCTCCTGCTGAAAAACGCGGTTTAGCCTGCTCGAACACAGTTAACATATGCTGCCACTCAAGCATTTCTGCAGCATCATTAATCAGGTTGCGGATATCATATAAACCGCTTTGATGAGACAATATATGTCGTAGCGTCAGCTTATCTTTCCCTTGCTGTGCAAATTCAGGCCAGTATCGACCAATGGGTGTGTCATAGTCCAGAAAACCTTCACTTACTAGAATATGAGCCAAAGTGGCCAATATGCCTTTTCCGGTTGAATAGCATACTGCCAGCGTATCGGCTTGCCAGTTTTCAGTTGCAGATTTTTTGCCAGTATAAATATCAACAACTTTTTTTCCTTTAAAATAAACTGCTAACCCAGCCCCTCCGCTATTTAAACGGCTGGACTGCAATCGGCTAAACAGCTTTGCTAAATCTCTGAATTCAGATTGACATTCACCTTTATAATGCTGGTGTCCATGAAGAATCCATTCTTGAATGGCTGACATATCATTACTCTTATTTTTAATCTAAATATTTTAATTCAATACTTACTATAAAAAAGCCTGAGTTATGAAACTCAGGCTTAAAACTTACAACGCTTTAATACAACCCGCAACATGGGGTTTATGCGATTTGGCATTACAAATCAGGAATACTGTATCTTGGCCTTGCTCGGCAGAGAGAAGCTCTACCCGGGAAGGTAAATACATAGGTAATTTAAAATTCACATCGGCTTCATAAGCTTCTGGTAGTTCAAGACTTGCCAGTGCCCGAGCCTTACTCCACATACCATGTGCTATTGCCTGCTTGAAACCAAATGCCTTGGCTGTAACTGCATGAATATGGATCAGGTTGAAGTCTCCTGAGACTAGAGCATAGCGGCGTCCGGTATTTTCAGAAATATCCCATTTTTCTTTCAACTGATATTCGGGTTCCTGTTCAGCCTTTACCTTTTCAGCCGCTTTTACTGTACTTTTCTGGCGAACCAGATAGGTAGTCAGCCCTTCCATCACGACCTGATTACCAGCTTTAGCAGTAGTGATAAAGTCGAATTGTATACCTTTATCATGGGGTTTAAGTTCACCAAACCTGCAAGACAACGTCAGCTCTTCACTGGTATTGATGCTACGGGTTTGACGTACCATATTGCGAATATGTACCAGCCCCAGAATTGCAAACGGGAAAGCTTCCTGCGTCATCATATGCATTTGCAGACTTTGTGAAAGTACTGCCAGATAAATTGCAGGAACCTCTCCATTATTTTTAAAGCCGCACACTTCATTGTAGGCTTTCAGATGTTTCTGATCGATCTTAAGAGAGTCCACAACATATTCAACTTGTGGCAATACTTTCTCAGCTTTAGGCTTTTTAAAAATCAGTCCCTGAATAACTTTTGGATAAGCCAGATAAGGCTTAGGTAACTGGCTAAAATGACGTGTGTGCATACTCAACCTTCATCAATATCTTTTTTATAAATAAAATTCCCTCTCCCTTGCTCAGGAAGAGGGCCAGAGAGGTTTAAATCCACCTCTCCTTTTATACTGCTCTTCCCTTTAGTGGAAAAGAGTTTTTATGAAAAATTTACGCGCCTAACAGGCTTTGTCCACAGACACGCACAACGTTGCCATTTAGGCCTGTAGATGCAGTTGAGGCAAACCATGCTATCGTTTCAGCAACATCTACCGGTAACCCCCCTTGACTCATAGAGTTCATACGGCGTCCGGCTTCACGGATTGCAAATGGTATGGCTGCGGTCATTTGAGTTTCAATAAAACCCGGGGCAACTGCATTAATGGTAATCCCATTTTTCAGCAGTGGTGCGGTAAATTTAACCAGACCGATTACGCCTGCTTTAGAGGCAGCATAGTTAGTTTGGCCCAGATTACCCGCAATACCTGATATGGAGGATACGCATACAATACGGCCATTGTTATTTAAGCCATCATTTTCCAGCAGATAGTCATTAATACGCTCTGCCGCAGACAGGTTGATATTTAGTACCATGTCCCAAAGTTCAGGCTTCATATTGGCCAGCGTCTTGTCACGGGTCACACCGGCATTATGCACAATAATATCCAGACCACCTTTTTCTGAGGAAGCTGCCTTAATTTTTTCACCTGCATCAGCTGCAGTAATATCCAGTGCCAAAACTGAACCACCAATACTTGCTGCAACCCGGTCAAGGTCAGCTTGCTGCTGTGGCACATCAAGACAAATCACATGAGCACCATCACGTGCCAGTACCTGTGCAATCGCCTCGCCAATACCACGGCTGGCACCAGTTACCAATGCCACTTTGCCATCTAAAGGTTTAGCCCAGTCAACATTAACCACTTCAGCTTTAGATACACGGATTACCTGACCAGATACATAAGCTGAACGAGGTGAAAGCAGGAAACGTAGAGTAGATTCAATATTCGCTTCAGCGCCTTCATCTACATATACAACTTGAGCGGTAATACCTTTTTTGAATTCTTTGCCAACTGACTTAACAAAGCCTTCTAATGCGCGCTGGGCAATTGCCTGTTTTACTGTTTTGGCATGCTCAGGTGTAATGCCTACTACAATCACTCTGCCAGAAGTCTGAATCTGGCGGGCAACCGGATTAAAAAATTTATACAGTTCATTTAACTGCTCAGAGTTCTGGATTCCGGAAGCATCAAATACCACTGCCTTAAACTTGGACTCTTTATCGCCAGCATTAAAAGCACTGAGGTTCAAGCCGGTCTGGGCTGCTGCCTGCTGTAGTTCAGCATTATTACCTGCATAGCTATTTGCATGGATATTGTTTAAAACCTGTGCAATTTCACCAGACAATGTACTTGAGGGTGCTGCACCTAAAAGTACTGCTCCTTTAATAACAGGCGCAGCTGACTCAAAACGGTCCAGCTGGATTGGCGATGGTAAACCTAGATTCTTGATGACAAATTTACCAATTGGAGATTTTGCAAATACCTGGTATTGATCAGTCATGTTTATTATCTCTCATACAATTTAATTTGAATGAACCTGGAGTTCTGTTGACTTTAGAAGTAATCTCAAACAGTTATATTTCAAAGGGTCCACCGGATTCTAGCAAAATAATACTTGAGTTACTGTTTTGATGTCTTGACCTGAAAGCTCCATGCAATGTCATTGTAGTCAATTCAGGCTATTCTATAATATGTTAATGTAACACATCAGAATATCGTAAACGTGCTTGGAAAAGCCTTATGACTAAAACAACTCAAGAAAATCAGGCGGTCGAGAATTCTGCTCGGGAAAATGTGTCAAATACATCAAAAACAGCATCGCGTATTGCTAAAAGTACGACCGAATCTCCCAAAGCAGTAAAATCCACTTCTAGCCGTAGCAAAAAAACTGTCTCTACTGCAGCTAAAGTTACTTCGTCTAATCCATCTTCTGTTCAACAGGATCAAAACATGAGTCAAAACACAGTTCGCCGCGTTGCAATTATTGGTGGTAACCGTATTCCATTTGCACGTTCAAATGGTCCTTACTTTACTGCATCCAATACTGATATGTTAACCGCAGCATTAAATGGCCTTGTTGAGCGTTTTAATCTGCAGGGACAACGCATTGGTGAAGTTGTTGCTGGTGCTGTTCTGAAACATAGCCGTGACTTTAATATGACACGCGAATGTGTACTTAATACTCAACTTGCACCTGAAACACCTGCTTACGACATCCAGCAGGCATGTGGTACTGGTTTACAGGCTGCCTTTTTGGTTGCAAATAAAATTGCCCTGGGCCAGATTGATGTAGGTATTGCTGGTGGTGTGGATACCACTTCCGACGCGCCAATCGCTTTCGGGGATGGCTTGCGTAAGGCCTTACTCGAACTCAATATTGCCAAAACTGCAAAAGACCGGCTAAAAGCCTTAACTAAAATTAATGTTAAAAACCTACTGGATGCGCCTAAAAATGGTGAACCACGTACCGGCTTGTCTATGGGTGAACATCAGGCGATTACTGCGCTCGAATGGGGAATTTCCCGTACTGCACAAGATGAACTGGCTGCATCAAGCCATCATAAGCTGGCTGCAGCCTATGAAGCAGGTTTTTTTGATGACCTGATTACTCCTTTTCTCGGTGTTGAACGTGACCAGAACCTTCGTCCGGATTCATCTGTCGAAAAACTGTCAAAACTGAAACCTGTTTTTGGTAAAGGTGAGACAGCTACTATGACCGCAGGCAATTCGACTCCCCTAACTGACGGTGCATCTGTTGTATTGCTGGCATCTGAAGAATGGGCAAAAGCTAACGGTCATGAAGTGCTGGCTTATTTGACCTTTACTGAAACTGCTGCTGTCGATTTCGTTAACAAGAAAGAGGGACTGCTAATGGCACCGGCCTATGCAGTTCCACGTATGCTTGAACGTGCCGGTCTGAAACTTCAGGATTTTGATTATTATGAAATTCATGAAGCTTTTGCTTCCCAGGTACTTTCTACCTTAAAAGCATGGGAAGACCCAGCTTTCTGTAAAGAGCGTTTAGGACTGGAAGCGCCACTTGGGTCAATTGATCGCTCTAAATTGAATGTTAATGGTTCCTCACTGGCAGCAGGGCATCCATTTGCAGCGACTGGCGGCCGTATTTTGGCTACTGCTGCAAAACTGATTAATCAAAAAGGTTCTGGCCGGGTACTGATTTCAATCTGTGCAGCGGGTGGACAGGGTGTTACAGCAATTGTAGAAAAATAATTTCTGCTTTGTGAATGAATACAAGAAGGCCGCTTAATGATTAAGCGGCCTTCTTGTATTTTCTTGTCTTAAACTCATAATAGCTGGTTTTTTACCGCTCTATTTTATCTAAGCTATTTAACCTGAATTTTATATAATACCTACAATGATCTTTAATTTTAATTATCTCTCAATTTAAGATCAGAACATGATAAAAAGTTATTTAACACCAGTCTTCCTGTCCGAGACTTATCGATAATCTGGTGCATATCCCAACCGTATTTCAATGCGGTCATAAAACCACTGAAAGATAAAAGTATATACCAATATACATAATGTCATACCAAGGTCCAGCAGAATAGCTTGGCCCAAGCCGATATTTAAAGCATAAGCCACCATTGGAATAGTCGCGAGCATTAGACCGCCTTCAAAACCAACTGCATGACAAATTCTCACCTTAACTGTTCTTTTAAGCTGATGCCTGTGTTCAAATTTTTCAAAAAAATGATTAAAAATCATATTCCAGATCACTGAAGTAATTGCCATGACCACACCAAGTGTACCTGACACTTCCATTGGTACTTCAAATAGGAAACTTAGTGCAATCGCAATGATAATTAATAAAATAATTTCATAACTCAGCGCATGGATCAGCCTGCGCTTGGACAATAACATGACTTTCACCTACAAATTTATTGATAAGTTTATTTTATGTGCATAATATTGACTAATCTAATTAGCTCCTTTCATTTTTTTTGATAGATGAATATAAATCAAGAACAGCTCACTATATTTAAAACAGTAATTGAAACAGGTTCTTTTTCAGCAGCAGCGCGAAAGTTGGGAAAAGTCCCCTCGGCTGTAAGTATGTCAATTGCAAATCTGGAAATTGATTTAAATCTTCAACTCTTCAAACGTAATGGACGTGAGCCTGTGCCTACCTCTCAGGCTTGGGTGCTCTATGAAAAAACTGAACAGCTACTGGTTGAGATTAATCAATGGAAACAGCATGCCTTTGCATTAAGCAATGGCCTTGAGTCCTCTTTAACCATTATAGTGGTGTCGGAGCTGCTTTATACCAATTGGACTGATTATGTCAGTATTGTTGAAAAACAGTTTCCAGAACTGCAAATTAATGTTATTTCCGCACCACAAGAAGATGCTTTGCAGATGCTGATTAATCGTAGTGCCCAGCTAGCGCTTATGTTTGAGCGTGAACAGCTGGATAGTCGGGAACAGTTTATTGAACTTAAGCGTGAAGTCATCGTACCGGTAGCTGCCTATACTCATCGCTTGGCTGCTTCTAAACAGGTAACGTTTGAGGATATTTTAAAAAGCAGACAAATTGTAGTCGCGAGTCGTGATCATCTGATTAAACCTGAACTGCTTTTTTCAAAACAATACTGGCGTACCGACAATCACTACTCAGCCTGTGCCATGATCAGCCAGAATTTGGGTTGGGGAATTTTGCCCCTAGAAATTTTTAATAAGAATGCACAGCTTGCCAAAGATTTAAAGATTCTGGAAATTGCCGATTTCACCCCAAAATTTGAATATTATGTCGATCTGGTCTGGAGCCGGGAAACTGAACTGGGTGCAGCTGCACGTTTTTTAATCCAGCATCTTCGAGAAAAGCGTTTAAATGTATAAGAAATATTTTGATTATTAATTTTCACTTTAGCCTGTCAGGCTTTGTGATATAACTGATTTCACAACTATTTTAATTTTAGACTTTGATAGCAATGACACATTCAGCGTTAAACCAATTAAAAAATTTGACCACCGTCGTGGCAGATACGGGCGACCTTGAAGCTATTCGCCAGTTTCGTCCTCTGGATGCTACCACCAATCCTTCGTTAATCACCGCAGCAGCAGCTCAGCCGGAAAACAGGACATTAATCCAATCTGCTTTTGAACAGGCAAAGCAGGAAAACTTTACTGAAGATGCCCTGATTGAACGTACGATTGATATTTTAACAGTTAAATTGGGCGTTGAAATTTTAAAGCTAGTAGAAGGTCGTGTATCAACGGAAGTTGATGCTTCTTTGTCATTTAGAACAGAAGCTACAGTTAAGAAGGCTCATGAACTGATTGAACTTTATCAGCAGTACGGTATTGATAAAAAACGGGTACTGATCAAGATTGCCTCAACCTGGGAAGGTATACAAGCTGCCAGAATACTCGAAGCGGAAGGTATTCACTGTAATCTGACCCTGCTGTTTGGCCTGCATCAGGCCCAGGCATGTGCAGATGCCAAGGTTACTTTAATTTCACCATTTGTAGGTCGGATTCTGGACTGGTACAAAAAGTCTGAAGGTGTGGAAAGCTATCCAACTGAGCGTGACCCCGGCGTGCAGTCTGTGAAAAAAATCTATTACTATTACAAACAGCAAGGTATACAGACACAGGTAATGGGCGCCAGTTTCCGCAGTATCGACCAAGTGCTAGGTCTTGCTGGATGTGACCTGCTTACTATTGCCCCTTCTTTACTGAGCCAGCTTGAAGAAGACGACCGTGAAATTCAGACAGCTCTAAGTATTGAACAAGCAAAACAGGCCGAACTGATTGAACGCCCGGCACAGACCCCAGAGAGCTTTGCCAGTGAACTGGACAAAGACCTTATGGCTTATCAGCTGCTTCTAGGCGGTATTGATGGCTTTATTAGTGCACGTCATCAGCTCAGTATCCAGTTACGTCAAATGTTTGGTATGGATGCTGAAATTAAGCCTTAAATCTTGTTTCTCTGCATTTTTACTGACCGCTTTTGGTTATAATAACCTCAAGCGGTTTTTTATTGCAGAGCATCGCCCGTGTTTGGTATTACTGATCTGACCACCTATATTATTGGTACGGTCTTAATTATTCTTCTTCCCGGTCCTAACTCCTTATATGTTATGTCAATTGCTTCCCGTTACGGTATTAAAGCCGGCTATCAGGGCGCTTTTGGTGTATTTGTAGGGGATGTTATTCTTATGTTTTGCACTGTACTCGGCGCAGCTTCCTTACTTTTGGCTTTTCCGTGGGTGTTTACAGTGGTGAAAGTTTTGGGAGCCTCATATTTAACCTATCTGGGATTTAAACTCCTTAAAGCGAGTATCAGTACTTGGCGTAAAGCAGTTTATAACCGCCAGGTAGAAGCTGAGTTACAGACTATTTACCGTATTCGCCCTTTTCGAACAGCTTTAACCGTTAGCCTGCTCAATCCTAAAGCCATACTCTTTTTTCTTTCTTTTTTTGTTCAGTTTATTGATCCTGATTATCCTCATCCTGCGCTCAGTTTTATAACCCTCGCTATTATTTTACAGGTGACCAGCATGAGTTATCTGACCTTACTCATTTTCTCAGGTAGAAAACTTTCAGGCTTTTTTAGGCAGAGCCCGAAAATCAGTTCTGTCAGCGTGTTTCTGGTTGGTCTTTTATTTTTCAGTTTTGGAGTCAAGCTTGCTACTAGCAGTTTAACTTGAGCACTTTCTCATATAGAAAATAATTGTTGATTCTTATCATAAATAAACGTGAAAAATACTTTAACCCCTTATCTGACGAGCGTATGATGTCTGCATTTTAAACGATTTAATATAAATATTAATAAGTCATGATGCAGAAACTTCTTGAGGACATTTCAATACCTGCCATTTTTGCAGGTTTCATTACTTTTCTGGTGGGCATTAGTGTTTCAGCAGTTCTGGTTATACAGGCTGCTCAGATTTTAGGTGCAACTTCAGAACAGATCAGTTCATGGTTCTGGGCGTTAGGTCTAGGAATTGGTATATCCGGTCTTTTCCTTTCATGGAAGTTTAAATATCCGGTAGCAACCTCTTGGTCAACTGCAGGTCTGGCACTGATTATTGCAACAGGTAGCGGATATACCCTTTACGAGGCAATTGGTGCCTTTTTCATATGTGGCCTACTCACTGCAATCTTGGGTTTTTCAGGCGTATTCAAAAAAGCCTTGTCTTATATTCCTCAAAGTCTGACTAGTGCTATGCTGGCTGGAGTATTACTCAAATTTGGTATCGCGCTTTTTGCCAGTCTGCAAACTAACTGGGGGTTTATTCTTTCTATTCTCGCGATTTATATACTCAGCAAGCGCATATGGCCACGCTATAGTATTGTACTCACTGTAATTGGTGGTATAGCAGTCTGTCCTCTATTTATGGAGTTTCATACGCCGGTCGTACAATGGTCGTTAGCTCAACCCGTATGGATGGCCCCTGAGTTTAGCTGGTCAGCGATTTTAGGACTGGCCTTTCCTCTTTTTGTTATCAACATGGCTTCGCAATATCTGCCAGGTATTGCCATGATACAGAGCTATGGATATAAACCGCATATTAATCAGCTGATTGGCTGGACAGGACTGTCACAAACACTACTCGCTCCTTTTGGTTGTTATAGTGTAAATATTGCAGCAATCAGTGCAGCAATCAGTCTAGATGATCAGGTTCATCCTGATCCTGCAAAACGCTATATTGCCGGTATAAGCTGTGGATTTTTTTACATTCTGGTAGGACTTTTTGCAGCCACACTGACTAGTTTACTGATGTCATTTCCACAGGTATTTATTACTGCGCTTGCCGGTATAGCCCTGTTTGGTACTATTGGTCACAACATTGCTTTGGCTTTTCATGAGATAGAGGAACGAGAAGCAGCCCTGATGACCTTTTTATTTAGTGCATCAGGTGTACAGTTTTTAGGTATCGGCTCGGCATTTTGGGGTCTGATTTTTGGTATAATCGTTATGTTGGTCTTTAAATTTAAAACCAAAATAAAAGCTATTTAAGCTCGGTACACAGCAGACTAATGACCAACACTTGAAGAAAAAAGATTAATTACCAGTACACCGCCAATAATCATACTAATACCAATGATTGCGGCGGAGTCTAAAGACTGTTTGAAAAAGAATATGCCAATAAATGCAGTCAATACAATACCGACACCACCCCATATTGCATAAGCAATACCGATAGGGATAACTTTAGTGACTTGAGATAACAGATAAAAGGATAAAATAATGCCACAGCAAGAGTCGGGCCTAATTTGGTAAAACCCTCAGATTTAACCAAAAATGTAGTACCAATGACTTCAGAGATTATGGCTATAGCTAGCAATAAATAAGAAAAAAATACTGGATTCACCCATATTTACTCATTAAAAATATTTTAGATTTCACGCACTACCACACTTTTGGCCATTTTATCATGCCATCCCTGCTTTTTAGGATCAAAAGCTATCCAGATCAGACCAATAAGAAAAACCAGAGTAGCCGGTATATAACCAATATAGCGTAATATACTTTGTCCTAAAGTGAGTTTATTTCCCGTTTCTTCATCTAGAACCTTTAAGCGCATTAACATTTTGCCAGGCGTAGCCGCAGCAAATAGCCAGAACAGTACACTATAGAATATAGGAAAAATATAATTCATGAGTATGTCAAAATATAAGTTTTGTGGCTGATCACTTAACCCGGTAGCAAAGATCAAATCAAAATCCCCTGCATAGAAAATCCATGCGGCTGGAATAATGGCTAAAAACATAATTAGAGCATCTATAATAGTGGCACCAAATCTGACCCAAAAACCGGCATACTCATATTTATAAGACATTTAGGCATTCTCCTTATATTTCAGATTTATAAGAATATAAATAATAAGTTTTATCCTAAAGGATAAATGCCCGGCGAATTCAAACATGAGGTGCGACAGTTTGAAAAGTCTTATGATAATCAACAAGCTGAGCAAATTTCTCTAATGGTGTAAGCCAATCTAACGCTTTTCTAGGACGAGTATTCAGTGACATGGCAACTTGATTTAAATAATGCTGATCTGCCTGATTTAAATCAATCCCTTTAGGTAAATATTGCCTAATTAAACCATTCATATTTTCGCATGTGCCTTTTTGCCAGGGTGAATGTGGGTCACAGAAATATACATCTATGCCTAAATCTTCTTCAAGTATTTTATGTTCTGCCATCTCGCGTCCACGGTCA
>NZ_JIBB01000017.1:0-68114 GCF_000620525.1 Acinetobacter sp. UNC436CL71CviS28 | reverse complement strand
CTTTCAATTTCTGCTATATCCCTGACACCACTGCCTCGCACCATGAGGTGTAATATTTTGGTTTTGATACCTGAGTGACAGCCTTGATAACTGAGAGCATGATCACCAATAAATTGACGTCTGCATATTTTACATTGGTAATTTTGCTTACCATCTACTTTTGTGCCATTTTTCTTTATACTGTCACTTAGGCAGGCTGGACACTTGATTTCTAGAGTTATTCGCATTTCTCTATTTTATCAAAATCCAACCTGCTTTTTTTCAGCATACTTTTTGAAACACCACCTAAATTTGCAGAAAGCAACCCAAAAGTCATTCAGACTATTATTCAAGAATTAAACACTACGACCCAATGGGTTGCCCAGCATCAGGACGAGGCAGCCAGTCTGTTAGAACAACCAACCGGACTGGAACATAATATTTTAAAAACTTCTATTTCACGTATGGGCTTTGGGGTAAGACCAATTAGCCAGGAAGTTTCTCATGCGCAGCAGAAAGTGGCTGATGCCTTTTATGCCCAAAAATTAATACCTGTCAAACTTGATATTCAGGCTGCGATTTTAAAGCAAACACCATAACAATAAGAAGGATGCCAGATGTACTCACTCAAAAATTTTTTAATTAGCAGTTTTATAGCCTTAGGTCTGAGTGGCTGCCAGAAAACCAGTTCTGATACTGCACCGGGTCAACAGTCCGTTCAAGAAGACAACCTCAAAACCCTGGCGGTCGGATACCAGAAATCCTCACTGAATCTGTTAGTCGCTCGCCAGCAACAGCTATTTGAACAGCAGTTTCCCGGCGTTCAGGTGGCGTGGAAAGAGTTTCCAGCTGGCCCACAAATGCTGGAAGCACTGGCAGTTGGCGCAATTGATTTTGGTGCAGTAGGTAATACTCCTCCTGTTTTCGCACAAGCGGCCGGGAAAGATCTGAAATACATTGGCTATGAAGTGGTTCCCCAGAATGCACAGGCATTATTAATACCTGCAGACAGTTCAATTCGTACACTTGCAGATCTAAAAGGTAAACGGATAGCGGTACAGAAAGGTTCAAGTGCTCATGAACTTTTGGCTAAAGCTTTACAAAAGGCTGGTTTAAGCTGGCAGGACATTCAGCCCATCTGGCTTCCTCCGGCAGATGCACGGGCAGCTTTCGATAAACAGTCAATTGATGCTTGGTCGATCTGGGAACCGTACTTAAGTGCAGCAGAGCTGGATGCCAAAGCCAAGGTATTAATTGACGGCCAAGCCTTTGCACGGACTTATTCATTTTATATCGCTAACCCACAATTTATTGAGCAGCATCCCGGTGCAACTGAAAAGATCCTACAAAGTTTAAATACTGCCGATCAATGGGTACTTCAACACCAGCAACAGGCATTAAAGATTTATCAGCAAAGTACCGGCCTTAAACAGAATATTGCCCAACGGGTTATAGATAAACGGCTCAAACCCTCTCCTATTTATAGCCTTAAACCTGAAGTCGTACAGGCACAACAAGAAATTGCTGATCTCTTTCAACAGGTCAAATTAATTCCAAAATCAATCCAGGTCAGCCAAGTGGTCTGGGTCCCTACACCTAAAAACTGATTTAGACAGATAAGGATACTGAGATGAAAATTTTTTGGTTTATTCCGACTCATGGTGATAGCCGCTATTTAGGCACCAGTAAAGGTGGGCGCCAGGTTGATCATGCTTATATGAAACAGATTGCAGTGGCTGTAGATAACCTGGGTTATGAAGGTGTACTGATTCCGACCGGCCGCTCATGTGAAGACCCATGGATTACAGCTGCCAGCCTGATTGATGCCACTAAAAACCTGAAATTTCTGGTGGCTTTGCGCCCTGGCGTAACCACCCCTGCTCTGGCAGCCCGTATGGCAGCAACTTTTGACCGTCTCTCAAACGGGCGGGTATTACTGAATCTGGTTACAGGGGGTGATGAGCAAGAGCTAAAAGGTGATGGTGTATATGAAGACCATGCTACACGCTACCAGACAGCAGCAGAGTACACCAAGATCTGGCGTGAAATCTTGACCCGTTCTCATACAGGTGAAAGCTTTACTTTCCATGGCGAACGGCTAAGTGTTGATGATGCTAAACTGCTGTATCCGCCTGTACAGCAGCCTTATCCTCCGCTCTGGTTCGGTGGTTCATCTGAAGCTGCTCAAGAACTGGCTGCTGAGCAGGTCGATACTTACCTGACCTGGGGAGAACCGCCTGCAGCAGTAGAAGAAAAAATCCAGACCATGCAGGCTAAATCCGCTGCAAAAGGACGTCGTCTAAACTATGGTATCCGTCTGCATGTAATTGTACGTGAAACCAGTGCAGAAGCCTGGGCCGCAGCTGATGAACTGATTCAGTATGTAGATGACGCTACGATTGCCGCTGCGCAACAAAAATTCCGTCAGATGGACTCAGTAGGTCAACGTCGTATGGCTGAATTACATAATGGCGATAAGAGCAAACTGGAAGTATCACCAAACCTCTGGGCTGGTGTAGGTCTGGTTCGTGGAGGTGCCGGGACTGCGCTGGTCGGTG
This sequence comes from Acinetobacter sp. UNC436CL71CviS28, assembly GCF_000620525.1. NCBI lineage: Bacteria > Pseudomonadati > Pseudomonadota > Gammaproteobacteria > Moraxellales > Moraxellaceae > Acinetobacter > Acinetobacter sp. UNC436CL71CviS28. The sequence goes on along the minus strand of NZ_JIBB01000017.1, from coordinate 65,577 downwards.
ACCCGCAGACTGTAGCAGACCGTATTCAGGAATATGCAGATTTGGGTATTAATACCTTTATTTTTTCAGGTTACCCACATCTGGAAGAGTCTATTCGCTTTGCTGAACTGGTCTTTCCCTTACTGCCATTACAGACCCGTAAAAAGCTGGCTCAGCCTAACTTGACCGGTCCATTCGGTGAGATTGTTGCCAATAATTATGTACCTGACCGGTTAGCAGATAATAAAATTGTCAAGGAAGGGGCATGATGCAAAAGAATAGTATAGATAACTACGTTTCACGTGGAACAGGTGTATTTAGAAAACATTTGCTACCTTGGTTAGTGCCCTTATTATTACTTGTTCTGTGGCAGCTTACTTCAATGAGCGGCTTACTGCAAAGCCGGATTTTGCCTGCCCCTACAGCCGTACTTACAGCTTTCTGGTCTTTACTCATCAGTGGTGAACTGTGGCAGCATGTCAAGGTGAGTACGGCCCGGGCATTGACTGGTCTTGCTGTGGGTGGAGGTCTAGGTTTATTGCTCGGCCTATTAAATGGTTCTTCCAAGGTAGCCTCGAATCTTCTGGATACTACTTTGCAAATGCTACGTAATATTCCGGCTCTGGCGTTAATTCCTCTTGTTATTTTATGGTTTGGAATAGATGAAAGTGCCAAGCTTTTTCTGGTAGCGATAGGTGTATTTTTCCCGATCTATATCAATACCTATCATGGAATCCGATCAGTTGATCCGCAGCTAATTGAAATGGGAAAGAGTTATGGGCTGAATCGTCGCCAGCTTTATCAGCAAATTATTTTACCGGGCGCTATGCCTTCTATCCTGGTCGGGCTACGCTTTGCTTTAGGTCTGGTCTGGGTATTGCTTATTGTTGCCGAAACAATTTCTGCGCAGTCAGGAATTGGCTATATGACCATGAATGCCCGTGAGTTTTTGCAGACTGATATTGTACTGGTCGGCATTCTCCTGTATGCCCTTTTAGGCAAGCTGGCAGATATTCTGGCTCAAGGACTGGAACGCTATCTGCTGCGCTGGCATCCCGGCTATCAACAATAGGAACAGGAATATACTAATGAGCAATTTAAATATACCGCTATCAGTTGATATAGAAGCTAAGCCAAGTACGAATTTTACCACTCAGCCACAGAATGGAGCAGAAATTGTGGTTGAGCAGCTTCATAAGTTTTATGGGCAGGTTAAAGTTCTTGAGGAGCTAGATCTGCATATTCAGGCGGGAGAATTTGTAGCAATCGTGGGACGTAGCGGATGTGGCAAGAGTACTCTACTACGTCTAATTGCTGGCCTGGAAGCAGCAAGTTACGGTGAAATAAAATTCAAGTCTGCACAGAATTTTCGTGAAGGTATTACCACAGATGATATTCGGGTTATGTTTCAGGATTCACGTCTATTGCCATGGAAGACTGTCGAGAAGAATGTACAGCTAGGGTTGGCCCATAATCGTCATGCCCATGCAGTAGCTCTACTCAAAAAGGTGGGACTCGCTGAAAAAGCCAGTAACTGGCCTGCACAACTTTCAGGCGGACAAAGGCAACGTGCTGCTCTGGCTCGAGCTTTATCCCATACGCCACGAGTTTTATTACTGGATGAACCCTTAGGCGCACTTGATGCCCTTACCCGGCTTGAAATGCAAAATCTGATTGAACAGTTATGGCGTGAGCAGGGCTTCACAGCTGTTTTAGTCACTCATGATGTTGCTGAAGCAGTACAACTGGCTGACCGGATTATTCTACTGGATAAAGGCCAGATTGCTCATCATTTTAAGATTGATTTACCACGGCCCCGTAAAAAGAGTGTCCAGTTCACCGAGCTGGAGCAGCAAGTTTTAGATGCAGTATTAGCCACCTAAACTCATACACGCCAACAGCCATCTTGAGATGGCTGTTTTATACATGAGGCTATATAAACAAGATATCTTTTAACAAGAAGGTAAAGATCATAACTTCTTTTACAGTATAGTCATGAAAAACTCATTCTATACTAAATATAATTATTAAAATCAATTTCTTAAACTTATAAAAAATATATTTGGTACTTTAAAAAAGATTTTTCATTTAATTTTTACAGCTAAAAATAATTTTATTTTAAGCTAATTTTTTATTAACTATCAATTTATTAGGGGTTACTTTTTTTACCAAATGTTAAAAAAGATGTTTAATTCAGCATATTGGAAGAATTACTTTGCAAAATTGTGCACAAATCGACCCATTTGTCTTACAATTATGACTTTATCGATATTTGTGGGGAACAATGGAACAAAAGAAGAGCACTCAAAAACGGAATTTACTTTTAAATGCAGCTCTAGACGTTTTTTCTACCTATGGTTTTAACGGGGCAAGCCTGGATGAAATTGCTCAGCTGGCCGACATGCATAAGTCAAATATTTTTTATTATTATGAAAATAAAGAGGCTTTATATGTTGAGGTACTTACTACAGTACTCCAGAAGTGGCTGGCTCCTCTACAATCGCTTGAAGTAGACCTTGAGCCAACTGAAGCATTAGCTAATTATCTGATGCTCAAGATCGAGGTTTCACGTCACCAGCCTAAAGCCTCCAAGCTGTTTGCACTAGAAGTTATTCAGGGTGCGCCACATATTTTATCTATTTTAAAAGGCCCGCTGAAAAAACTATTTAAGCGTAAGGCCAAAGTGATCCAGAACTGGCAGGAACAAGGAAAAATTTCTGCAGGTATTGATCCGGAATTGCTGATTTTAAATATCTGGGCAATTACCCAGAATTATGCTGATTTTAGTACTCAAATTGAAATGGTGATGGGAAAAACGCTTAAAAGTAAAAGCACCTACCAGAGGACTATCGAACATACCATCCATCTGATGCTCTATGGTATTTTACCGCGCTCTGAATATAGCCCGGTCACGCTTTCAACCGAAGTTTTCGAAGCTAACCAGAATTAATGCTTCAGCTCTTTAATTCTGGCCTTTTTACTTGTTCTTTACGATTGAAATGAAAGTTTTGCCTGCTGGTATAAATCCAACAGTTTATGCGCTCCCAACAGCAGATTATTTTCCCAATCCAGATGTGCTGTGGTGTTGGCACCATCACTAATATATTTGACAGATACCAGGCGTACTCCAAGTTTTTTACAAACTTTAGCCAAGGCATAACCTTCCATATCCACCAGATCACAAGACACTTTAGGCAAGCCTGTTTCGAAGGAGTCACCAGTTCCACAGATTCCTTTAGGCAATTGATCGAAGTATGAAACCAGTTCAATACACCCTGGTATTTCCTCATCCATTGGAGTAATGCCCGGGACAAAACCTAAAGGAGAGACATCCATATCACGTTGTACAAAACTGCTGACCTCGACCAGTGAGTGGGTATCAAAGTAACTACTGCCTGCGGTACCTAAGTTAAAAAGTATTTTACATCCAGTACGTTGAATCACCTCATAGGCTTTAAATGCTGCATTGACCTTGCCAATACCGCTGTAATGAACCTGAATACCGGCCTGCTCAAACAGACCTTTAGATTCACTTGGGAGCGCCATGATGAGTGCAGATTGCTCTACCATTTAGAAAACTCGTTAAAATTTGATTATTAGAAAATAAAGTTAACTCAGGTACAAGGTACTAAGGACTGATTAATCCACTGTAAATACTTAACCCTTGTCCAGAAAGCTTTTCAGGCAAGGTGAGAACAACAGGTTGCCACGATAAAACCCTTGTACGGTCTTAGTGGCAACCACCACCCAGAGTATGATTAAAATATAGGTCAGGCTAGAGGCAATATTATGTAATATAGCGAGCTGAAGCTGCTGGCCCAGAGTGTAAATGGCCAGTGTAAACACCCCTAATGGAAAGGTTAAACCCCACCACCCCAAATTGAAAGGTAGACCTCTTTTTATATATTTTAAGGTCGTCAATACTGCAAGGCCAAGCCACCAAAGCCCAAACCCCAGTAGAATCAAGCTGCTGGCGGTACCTGCATACTGCAAAAATATGCCTAAATCTTTCTGTCCAATAAAAGTTAGAATGCGTGGTGCCTGTGATCCTAAGCTCAGTAAAGCCAATGCACCCGTTCCAATAGGTCCTAATGCCAGCCAGCTGCTAATGGCCATATCTTTAGAAGGTAACTGATGCAGGGCAAGTCTTAACATCAGAATAGTTAATATGGCAAAAGCTGGCAGTACTGAGATCCCCCATAACCCATAACTGGCGATCAATATAGCCACTGTCTGCTGGCTTATAGCCAGATATTGTATTAATACTCCACCTGAGTTTGCTGCCACCTCACAGGCTACAATTGGTAATAGCCAGATCGCTGTCGTACTGTGTAACTGGTGCTGCTGGCAACTAAACATACAGAAAGGTACTAACCAGGCAATTCCCACTGCCATAACGACATCGATATACCAAAGCAGTTTGGCTATTTCTAGTGCAGAATCGCCATATAGCGGCAAACCGTATTTTAAAAATCCATTTACAATAGTGGCCAAGCCCATAGGAATAGCACCCAGAAACAGACTCATGTTTGAATGAAAAAAGATTTGTCTGGCTTCGGTGGGATAGAACAACCAGCGCAGGCTATAAAGCAGACTAAAGCTGATAAATAAGATAATATTGATTTGCCACAGGAAAATACCTCCCAACCACAGATTAATTGAACCAGATGACAGTTCAGGTAAAATAAGTGCTACTACACCCGTTCCCATAGTGACGGTAAACCAGTTAGGTGTGAAGTGACGAATGATATCTCGTGGCTGCCCTAGCTGTTCAAATGGCCTGTTCATTATGTACCTGATTGAATTTTTAATGCAGCACTGATTATAAAAAGGCCAATTTATAAATAAAACTGATTTATTTATATTATATAAATCAATAAAAATTATATAAAATTTATTGATCAGCCAAAAAAATGTGTAAAAACACAACAACAAGACGAAACTGTGAGAATATGGCAATATATGACCTTTCAAATTTTGCACTGATTTCTTCGCCCATGAAGCTGCTCCGTCTGAATGCCCTGATGCCCGATTTTCAGCTGCCTGCAACCGCAGTGACAATTGGCAATTTTGATGGTGTCCATCTTGGACATCAGGCCATGATTGCTCAGCTTAAAACTATTGCTGCCCAGAAGAATTTAAAAGCACTGGTTATGCTGTTTGAGCCCCAACCACTAGAATACTTCAAAGGCTACGAAGCCCCTCCCCGTATCAGCTCACTACGTGAAAAAGTAGAGTATTTGACTGAACTTGGTGTGGACTATATTGCTGTAGCCAAATTCGATGACCAGTTCCGTAGCATGAGTGCAGAAGGCTTTGCGTCCCTTTTAAAAGATAAGCTTCATGCTCATAGCCTGGTATTGGGTGATGATTTTCATTTTGGAAAAAACCGGCAAGGCAATAGCGAATTTCTAAAAAACTATGGCTTTGCAGTCACTAATCTGAATACTGTCGACTTTCAGGGAGAGCGAGTCAGTTCGACACGGATCCGGCAGGTATTACAGCAGGGTGACCTGACTCTTGCTGCCCAGCTTTTAGGACGTCCCTACAGTATGGTGGGTCGAATTCAGTATGGTGACCAGATTGGGCGTACCTTGAATTTCCCGACCATTAATGTAGGGATGAACCGGCATAAGCCCTGCCTGCATGGAATTTATGCGGTAGAAGTGATCTCTGAGCATAATTCTCTTGCTGCCAGAGTACGTCTGGAACACCCAGATTTACCCGGAATCGCAGGTTATGGACCGGAGAGTTTATTTGGTGCCGGACATGTGGGAACACGGCCCGCAATTCAGCAGCAACAGCCAGAGTGGCGATTAGAAGTACACTTTCCTGAGGTTTCTGCTAATCTGTATGGCTTGCTGGTGCGGGTCACTTTTTTAAAATATCTGCATGGTGAAGTAAATTATCCTTCGCTTGAAGCATTAAAGACCGGAATTGATAATGATGTAGCCAAGCTCATTGAGTTTCGTAGAAATACCCCAAAATCCCCTGTTTAAATTCTGTTTTTTTGATTGTAAAACCCGTCAGCGTTCAAGCTGATTGAACTGGAAGACAACTTGCATGAGCGATAAGCAAACTCCTGAAAATGCTGTGGATTATAAAGCCACACTAAATCTGCCGGGCACTGAATTTGCCATGAAGGCAAATCTGGCAGTACGTGAAGTAAAATGGTTAGAAGAGTGGTACGCCGACAACATTTATCAGCAGATTCGCACATCGCGTATTGGCAAGAAAAAATATATTCTGCATGATGGCCCTCCCTATGCAAATGGCACAATTCACTTGGGTCATGCAGTCAATAAAGTCTTAAAAGATATTATTGTTAAAAGTCGCACATTATCTGGCTTTGATGCACCTTATGTTCCAGGCTGGGACTGCCACGGTTTGCCAATTGAACTCAAAGTTGAAGAAAAAGTAGGTAAAGTGGGCGAAAAAGTTGATGCAGCCACTTTCCGTAAATTATGCCGTGAATATGCTTCACAACAAATTGATCTGCAGCGTAACGACTTCAAGCGTCTGGGCGTACTGGGTGATTGGGATAATCCTTATCTGACCATGAATTACAAGCAGGAAGCAGATATTGTTCGTGCACTGGGCCAGATTCAGAAAAATGGTCATATTCAGCCTGGCTTAAAGCCGGTGAACTGGTGCATGGACTGTGGCTCGGCACTGGCTGAAGCTGAAGTTGAATATGAAGATAAAAAATCTGATGCAATTGATGTCGGTTTTAGTGTCGTTGACTTAAAAGACTTATCTACCCGTTTGAAGGTAGAAATTGATGTGCCTACTGATATTGTTATCTGGACCACAACACCATGGACCCTTCCGGCTAACCAGGCAGTTTCAGTACATGCTGAAATTGAATATCAGCTGGTACAGACCCAGACAGACAAAGGCTTACACAATCTGATTCTGGCTAAAGATCTGGTAGAGTCTGCTGTAGAACGTTATAAGCTGGAAAACCCGGTAGTACTGGCCGATTTTACCGGCGCAGTGATTGAAAACCTGCAACTCCAGCACCCACTTCTGGCAGATCGCCAGGTTCCGGTCATTTTAGGTGAACATGTGATTGCAACCAGTGGTACGGGTGCAGTACATACTGCGCCTGGCCATGGTGTAGATGACTATAAAGTTGGTCTGCTCTATCAGCTGAAAGTCGATAATCCGGTGGGTGGTAATGGAGTATATCTGCCAACTTCACCACTTTTCCCGGGTGTACACATCTATAAAGCCAATCCGCAAATCATTGAAGCCCTTGGTGCAGCAGGCCGTTTGTGGGCACATCAGCCAATTCGACACAGTTATCCACATTGCTGGCGCCACAAGACTCCTATTATTTTCCGTGCAACGCCTCAATGGTTCATTAGTATGGATCAGCAAAATTTACGTCAGGGTGCACTGGATGCGATTGAAAATCACATCGAATTTGTACCAAGCTGGGGTAAAAATCGGATTGAATCCATGATTGATGGCCGCCCGGACTGGTGTATCTCACGTCAGCGTACCTGGGGTGTGCCAATTCCGTTTTTTGTACATAAAGATACCAATGAGCTGCATCCACGTACTCCGGAACTGATCGAAGAAGTTGCCAAGCTGATTGAACAGGAAGGTATTGATGCCTGGTTTAACCGTGAAGCGAAAGACTTTATTGGTGATGATGCCGAGCATTATAATGCCGTACGTGACACGCTGGATGTCTGGTTCGATTCAGGTACAACCCACTATGCAGTACTTGACCAGCGCGAAGATCTGGAAAGCCCGGCTGACCTTTATCTAGAGGGCTCAGACCAGCATCGTGGCTGGTTCCAGTCATCCCTGCTGACGTCTATAGCGATTCATAACCGCGCGCCTTACAAAGCCTTACTGACTCATGGCTTTACAGTAGATGAAAACGGACGCAAACTATCAAAATCGCTAGGGAATTATATCCCGCTAGATGACATCATCAAGCAGCTGGGAGCTGATGGTCTACGACTGTATGTTGCTTCAAGCGACTACCGCTATGAAATTGCAGCAAGTAAAGAAGTCTTTAACCGTGTTAGCGACAGTTATCGCCGTATCCGTAATACTCTACGCTTCCTGCTGGCCAATCTAAATGGCTTTAAGCCAAGTACTGATGCACTGCCAGTAGACCAGCTGATTGCATTGGATCAGTATATCTTGCAACGTGCGCATGAGGTTCAGCAGAGCATCCTTACTGCTTATGATGAAATGAGCTTTCATGTCGTCTGTAGCGCACTAACCAATTTCTGTATTAATGATCTGGGCGGTTTTTATCTGGACATTATTAAAGACCGTCAGTACACCACCAAAACCGACTCTCAGGCACGTCGCTCTGCGCAGACTGCGTTATATCATATCGTACAGGCCTTTATCCGCTGGATGAGCCCAATCCTGAGCTTTACTGCACAAGAGGCTTGGCCACTGATTCCTGAGCAGTCAGAAAAATATGTATTTATGAGCGAGTGGTATCAGATTCCGGTGGCCTCAACAGCCAATCTGATTTCTGAAGAAAACTGGCAAACATTAATTACAGTAAAATCTGCAGTAAATAAACAGATTGAAGCAGCACGTAACGCTAAACTGGTCGGCTCTAACCTCTCTGCCAAGGTTGAACTCTGGGCCCAACCAGCGTTAAAAAGTATTCTGGACCAACTGGGCAATGAGCTGCGCTTTGTCCTGATCACCTCTCAGGTTATTGTTCATGACTTTGAGGAAGCAGGTGAAAGTACCGAGCTCGAAGGTCTGCGTGTCAAGGTTTCAGCGGCAGAAGGTGAAAAATGCGCTCGCTGCTGGCATGTACTGCCTGATGTTAATACACATGCAGGTCATCCAAGTATTTGCGGACGCTGCCTAATTAACCTTCCTTCTGGTCAGGGCGAAGAGAGAAAATATGCCTAATACACCGCAAAGAAAAGGCTGGTTCCAGTTCTATCCACATAATCTGGTGTGGATCGGGCTGGCAATTGTTGCCATTATTTTGGATCAATGGACCAAATGGATTGCAACAAACCATCTGAACTATGCCGATCCGGTAGCCGTACTGCCCTTTTTAAACTGGACGCTGCTACATAATTATGGTGCAGCATTCAGTTTTCTGTCTGATGCCGGTGGCTGGCAGCGTTATTTATTTACCGGACTGGCGGCTGGAGTTTCCTTGCTGTTTGTTTTCTGGCTAATGCGTATGCCAAAACATCTGGTCATTTTACCAATGGCTATTGCCCTGATTCTAGGGGGCGCCATCGGTAACCTGATAGACCGGGTCAGTCTGGGGTATGTAGTAGATTTTATTCATGTCTACTATCAGAATAGTCACTTTCCTGCATTTAATATTGCTGATAGTGCCATCACTCTTGGAACAATCCTGTTATTAATCGATACTTTCTTTCTGGAAAAACACCGGATTCAACGTGCAGAGGCAACAAAATGACAGAGTTACTCAACCCGAATGAAGATACCCGAATTGAAGAAGGTTCTCAGGTAGAGCTGCACTTTTCAGTTGCCATTGAAGATGGTGTTGAAATAGATAATACCCGCAGCCGTGAAGAGCCGGTGAGTCTGGTGATTGGTGACGGTAATTTACTGCCAGGCTTTGAACAGGCTCTTTTTGGTTTAAGGGCAGGTGACCGCCGTACTGTACATTTACCGGCAGAAGATGCCTTTGGACCGTGGAATCCGGAAAATATTCAACGCTTTGATACGGTCAAATTTGAACAACGCCCTGTGGTTGGCCAAATGATCGAGTTTGAAGACAAAGCTAAAAGCAGCCTGTACGGTGTGGTCAGATCAGTGAATGATGACATGACCGAGATAGACTTTAACCATCCGCTGGCAGGTAAAAATATCAGTTTTGAGGTTGAAATCTTCAAGGTTACACCAGCAGGTCAGCAAGGTATTAAACTCATCTAGACGCTGCCTAAAATCAATCATTCTAAAGCCGGTCTGTGTATGTCCGGCTTTTTTTATTATAAGTAAAATATAAACTAAATATTTAAATGTCTAGCCAGTTTACTGATCATTTAAATGATCAGCAGATGGTTTTTCTAAAGGTCTATATAATAAAAAGCGATGAATGCAGCTTCACGCTTGGCTATATATTAGGCTAGAATTCAATCAGCCATAAAGACTGGCAGATATCTAAAAATACACTTTATCCCAGTTTTAATTATAAAAATTATTACTCAGCTTAAGTGCTGTATGATTAAAAACAATGAGTTGTTATGCTGACACTAACTGTTTTATTACGTTGTCTTTCTAGCGCAATACGCGAAGCATTATTACAAACCCTGAATGAATGTGCCCAGCACCAGATTACCCAAGTCCAAGTATCTCATCTTTTTTTACAGCTCTTAAAGCAACCCGAACCAAATGAATTAATCTTTTTATTAGACCGTTATGATATTTCTGTCTTGGAGCTCAGGCGGCAGCTGAATATAGCTTTACTTTCAGCACATATTCAAAGCCACAGTACATTGGTGTTAAGTGAGGCTTTAATTATTTTATTGCAACAGGCCTGGCAGTTTTCCCAAACAGAGCAATGTCCGCAGATTAATATATTTCACCTTCTACAGGCATTAATGGATACAGATATTTTATTATGTCAAAAAGCTTGTTCTCCAGTCATAGATCTGGTCGAACGATCTGAAATATTGAATAGCCATCTAACGATTATACCTGCTTAAAAATTAAACTGGTTCATAACTTTTGATGTTTTAAAATAGAGATACAAATTCTGTCTAGGCGCTTTCCAAAAAAATAATTAGTTTAATAAAGATCATGCCCAACCGGAAAATATTATGAAAATCTATATTATTGTAGGCAGCATACGTGAAGGTCGTACTGCTATTAAGGTGGCCAAATGGGTTCTCGAGGCTATTGAGAGTTTTGACTATAACACCCTGGAAACTGAAATCGTTGATTTAAAAGAATGGGATTTGCCTGTTTTTGCCGGAAGCCATCCGCCCATTACAGGTATCTATGACCAGCCAAAACAACAGCAATGGGCAGAAAAAATTTCCGAAGGTGATGGCTTTATTTTTATTAGTCCTGAATATAATCATGGTTATAGTCCAGCCCTGAAAAATGCTCTAGATTACTTAGGTAAAGAATGGCAAGGCAAACCTGCTGCCTATGTGGGTTATGGGGCAACCAATGGTTCACGTTCAATTGACCAGTTACGCCAGGTCGGGACCTATCTGGGTTTAATCGACTCTAACGCTACTCTAGAAATTCGTGATATTTTCAAGCGTAATCAAACTGAGCAGTTTGAAGGTAATGAAGCCGAGATTAAGATCCTAAGATCAGTGATAGAAAAACTGATAAATCACGCTATTTAGCAATATATCCTATAGTTCAGATGATTCTGTCAAATAAAAGTGATAAAAAAGCAGGTCCAGAGACCTGCTTTTTTATTCATCTATTTAGTCAGTAAAGGTAACTTTAGCAATCGCCTTTTTGCCTGCCTGAATAATATAAGTTTTATTTTCTTTTACTGAAAAGTCTGCATCTACTACTTCCCAGTCAACTTTAACGGCGCCCCGCGCTACAGCATCCTTAGCCTGCGCTGCATTTTTAGTTAAACCCGCAGTACGCAAAATGGACGCAATAAAGATTTCACCACCAAATTCGGCACGAGAAATAGTTACTTCAGGTGTGCCTTCTGGCAATTCACCTTCAGTAATAATATTTCCTGCACCTTTATGCGCATTGGCCGCTGCTTCACTGCCATGGAAACGCTCAACCAGTTCCAGTGCCAGAATACGCTTGATTTCCTGCGGATTACGGCCTTCTACCATCTCTTTGAGCAGATCTTGAATTTCAGGCATCGATTTAAAGCTGAGCAGTTCAAAGTAACGTTCGATTAGGCTGTCTGGCATCGACAGTACCTTTTGGTACATTGCACCTGGTGCATCAAATACACCGATGTAATTGCCCAGAGACTTCGACATTTTCTGTACACCATCCAAGCCTTCTAGAATTGGTACGGTAATACAGACTTGAGGCTCTTGATGATAGCGGCCTTGCAAGGTACGGCCCATTAATAGATTAAATGTCTGGTCCGTACCACCAAGCTCAACATCCGCTTCCAGAGCAATTGAGTCATAACCCTGCACCAGCGGGTATAAAAATTCATGAATCGCAATCGGCTGCTGACTGCTATAGCGCTTGGTGAAATCATCACGTTCCAGCATACGTGCAACGGTCTGCTGGGAAGCCAGTTGAATCAGATCAGCCGCAGTCTTGCTGGCAAACCATTCTGAGTTGAACACTACCTTGGTTTTATTCGGGTCAAGAATTTTAAAGACCTGTTCCTGATAGGTTTTGGCATTTTCCAGAACCTGTTCACGCGATAATGGCGGACGTGTTGCACTCTTGCCAGTCGGATCACCGATCATGGCAGTATAGTCACCTATCAGGAAATATACATCGTGGCCTAAATCCTGAAATACTTTAAGCTTATTAATTAAAACCGTATGACCCAGATGCAGGTCAGGTGCAGTTGGATCAAAACCCGCTTTAACTTTAAGGGGACGGTTTTCTTTTAATTTCTTCAGAAGATCTTCTTCAGAGATAATTTCATGAGTGCCTCGTTGAATGAGGGCAAGTTGTTCTTCAGCCGGCAGGAAATTTGACATCACAAAACCCAAACACATCAGTTATACAATTTGTGAGATATACTAACACTTTTTCAGCACATTGCAGGCTTAAGAATCATCATGACAGCGATCTATATCGGGGTAATGACCGGCACCAGCATGGATGGTGTCGATATCGTTGCTGCTTCTTTTGATCCTCTCCGGCTCCACGCTACCCTGACATTACCATTCGATCCGGAATTACGTGACGAGCTGATGGCATTAACCCTGCCAGATGATAATGAAATTGACCGGATGGGAGCTGCTGATGTTGCTCTGGGCCAAATGATCGGTCATGGTATTAACCAGATGATTGAAAAAAATGCTCTGGACCGTAGCCAGATCAGGGCCATCGGTTCACATGGCCAAACTATTCGTCATCGTCCTGAACATCATTTTACCCTACAGATTGGTGACCCTCATATTATTGCCGAACTGACCGGTATTGCAGTGGTATCTGATTTTCGTCGTCGTGATATGGCAGCTGGTGGCCAAGGTGCACCACTCGTTCCGGCTTTTCATCAGGCCCTATTTCAGCATCCTGAAATTCATCGGGTGATTTTAAATCTGGGAGGTATTGCCAATGTCAGTCTGTTACCCGCTGGTCAGCCCGAGAAAGTCTATGGGTTTGATACCGGTCCGGCCAATATCCTGATGGATGGCTGGTGTCAGCGTTATACAGGTCATCCTTATGATGAAAATGGCAGTTGGGCTGCCTATGGCCAGCCAATTCGTGCTTTACTGGAACGCTTACAGGCGCATGAGTATTTTTCAAAAGAATCTCCAAAAAGTACCGGACGTGAAGACTTTAATCTGGACTGGCTGGATGAGCAGATACAGGACTGGCGTAATGACGATCTGGGGTATGATGAGCTGGAAGATACACCCGAAAATGTACAGGCTACTTTATTAAAGCTGACCACAAGGGCAATTAAAAAAGCCATTTACCGTTCAGGACTGGATACAGGTGAAGTATATGTATGTGGCGGCGGTGCTTACAATGCACATTTATTAGACCAGTTACGCTGGCGCCTGCGCAAGCATCAGTGGAGTGTGCAGACTACTGACAGTCTGGGCCTTAGTCCAACCTGGGTAGAAGCAACAGCATTTGCTTGGCTTGCTATGCGGTTTGTACAACAGCAAAGTGGTAACCTGCCTGCTGTTACCGGTGCACAAGGCTTTCGCATTTTAGGCAGTATGACTGCAGCCTGATTAGACGGGCTATAAGTGAGCTACAGCATACTTTCTGGTGAAGATACACCGCAGTAATTTTTACTAAAATATATGACTAAACAAAAATTCAAAGTAACAATAAGAGAAAAAAGATGATTGATTTAAGTAAACAGCGCCTTGAGCGTTATCATCGTGGTGAACTGAGCTTTGACCTGATCGATAGCGGTCCGCTAGAAGGTGAAGCTGTGGTACTACTCCATGGCTTTCCCGAAACGGCACAGTGCTGGGATCAGGTCCGGGTTCAGCTCAATGCAGCAGGTTTTCGTACCTTTGCACCGAACCAGCGTGGCTATAGCCTTGATGCACGCCCTGAAGGACGTCAGGCTTATCGGATGCAGGAGTTACTTCAAGATCTGGATCTGCTGATTGACCAGATTAACCAGCCAGTCCATTTGGTTGGCCATGACTGGGGAGCAATTGTGGCATGGGAATACGCTATGCATTACCCTAAAAAATTAAAAAATCTGGTGGTGTTATCTGTACCTCATCCGGGTGCTTTCCTGCGTGCCCTGCTTGCCTCGAACCAGCTATTTAAATCTTATTATATCGGGTTATTTCAGCTGCCTAAATTGCCAGAACTATTATTTGAAAAATTTCCAAAAATAGGACTGGGTTTACTTAAAAATTCAGGGATGACCAAGCAGCAACTGGAAATTTTCAAAACAGAAATGCTGGAACAGGGCCGTTTAAGTTATAGCCTGAACTGGTATCGGGCACTACCTTTCAATGCCCGTTTCCAGCGATTCGATCCGGTCACTGTCCCTACTCTGTTTATCGGCGGTACCCAGGATGTGGCTATTAGTGATGCTGGCGTTAAACTAAACCAGCGTTATGTACAGGCGCCGTACCGTGAAGTCATGTTAGAGGCCAACCACTGGCTTCCTGTGCAGCAAGCTGCTGTAGTCAGCCAGCTTATCCTGGAGCAGATTCAGGCTTAACTACAATGATAAAAAAACCCATCTCAGGATGGGTTTTTTAAACAGTTATCTTCTAGATTGAAAATGAAGATCCGCAACCGCAGGTCGTAGTAGCATTCGGATTCTCAACGATAAAACGTGATCCTTCCAGTCCCTGAATATAATCAACCACTGAACCTACCAAATACTGGTAACTTAGTGAATCTACCAGCATGGTCACATCGCCATTGGTAAATTCAGCATCATCTTCATTCATGCTTTCAGCAAAGTTAAAACCGTAAGAGAATCCTGAGCAGCCGCCTCCTGTTACATAGACACGTAACATTAAATCCTGATTCCCTTCGCTTTCACGGAGTTGGCGCACTTTATTTGCAGCATTATCTGACAACACAAGAGCTGGGGCATTCATACTGGGCGTTCCTCAACAAATTCATCTGCCTTAAAAGGCAAAGGCCATATATTTAAAGTATAACATACTCAATATATGGCCAGCGCCTGAACTTTAAAGTTTATCCTGAGTTATTTTATCAGGTTTATTTATAGTTCTCATCCTGTAGGCTGCATTCAAAATTACTGCGGTCTTCTTTACAGCGGAATTGCCATAACAGTTTCATCATGCGCCTGTCATAAACACCACGTCTGGTCAGGTCGATCCGTGATTCACGCATCAGTTTCTGGTAACCCGGCTTATCTGCCGCTGGTATATTCATCCAGTATTTCTGTGGAATATCCGCTTTCATTTTTCCAAGAATACCAAACGCACGTGGTAACTGGGTTTTAACCCATTCCCGCGATTTTTGTCCATAGCCTGCAGGGAACTTGTCTGGACGAATAATCAGGTTTCCTGTTACCTGCAGAATCGGATAATTAACAATAGCGCCTTTGGTACCGAGACCTTTATGTAATTCCAGCGGTTTAAACACGGCTGCCGGCGCACCGATAATATCGACCTGGCGGTTATTGAACTTGCTGCCAAAATTAGTTACATCGGCACTAACTGCCTGCGCCCCGATTTGCTGAACCATAATCTTCTGGGCTTCATCATAATCAAGAACTGCAATTTTTTTGCCAGCTGCTTTAGCAACTGTATTAATACTACGGTCATTTACCATCAAGAATGCATCGCCGACCGGAATCACTCCTGCAACTTCATATTTACTATTGGTCATATATTTGCCAAAAGTCGGGCTGGCTAAGCCCTGCATGACCTTAACAGCCAACTTAAGGTCCGGAATAGCTCCAATTGCATCCAGGGAACCGGTAAATTTATTAAACTGTCGGCCACGCATACCGGTGACACTAATACCGTCACATTTCCCGGCTTTAAAATCTTCAGCAATCACTGCCTCATTCTGGCCTACACGCAGTTCGATATCTGCTCCCCAGTTTTTAGCAGCAAGCTGATAGTCTTTCATCAAAGCATATACATCGCCATTTTTACCGACCAGATCAAAAACACAAAAAACCTGTTTTGCCTGAGCTGCTTCTGCTGCCATTAATATTCCTGCACCCAGCACAAGTGCTTTAGTCCATTGCATAATTTTATCCTTTTAATTTTATTTTTTCTTATTTTCTGTTTTCTATCCGGCAGCTGAGTACTGACCTTACATGCCTATAAAAATACAGACAAAAAAGCCCGGTTTATAGCCAGGCTTTTTAACTTCCATAATTTATTCGCCTGCCATAGAGCATTCGAAGTTGGCTTTATCGACTGCACAGCGAGCTTTCTTCAATACTGCCATCATATTTTTGTCATAAATACCCTGTCTGGTTAAATCCATACGGCCATCACGTAACATCTTCTGGTATTTAAGCTTGTCTTCAGCACTTAGATTCATTTTATATTTGCCCGGAATACCGGCTTCTAAACGCTGAATCATTGAAAAGCTTTTTGGCAGCTGTTTGGCAAACCAGGTACGTGATTGCTGACCAAAACCAGCCGGGAATTTATCGGCTCGCAAGACCAAGTCAGCGGTTACCTGTAATACCGGGAAATTCATCATTGCGCCACTACTGCCCAGACCTTTATAAATTTCCAAAGGTTTATAGGCATAAGCCGGCGCACCGACCATATCGACCTGGCCATTATTAAATTTGGCCACAAAGTTAGATACATCAGACAGGACTGCCTGTGCTCCAATACGCTGTACCATAATTTTCTGGGCATTGTCATAGCCCAGTACTGCAAACTTCTTACCTGCTGCTTTCTCAACGGAATTAATATTTTTATCACGTACAAAGATATAAGCTGAACCTAAAGGTGATACACCGGCAACTTCATATTTATTGCCACCCAGAGTTGTAGTCATTTTGCCGGCATTACGGGCATCCAGTACATAAGAGATTGCACGTTGGGCCACAGCATTACTTGGCACAGCACCCAAGGCATCAATAGAACCCACGAATTTGTTATACGGACGGGCGCGCATTGAAGTCATAAAAACTGCATCACATTTACCTGCCTTGAAATCACTGTCCGCTACAGCTTCATCCTGACGTGGAACCAGGTTAATATCTGCTTTCCAGGATTTTGCAGCCAATGCCCACTCTTCCATCATTTTGTAGGATTCACCAGATTTACCCAGTAAATCGAAGACACAAACATCTACTTTAGCCTGAGCAGTGCCTGCCAGACCTAAAAGTGCAGTGGTAACAGCAGTCAGTACTATTCTTTTCATTGTTTTCTTCCTTTTTTGAGATTTTATTCTCGAACTTCCCTTACATTGCAAGATATTACCCAGCTTTATTTAAAAAAAATAGAGTATTTGCTCCATTTTTTTAAATTCTGATCTATCTTTGCATTTTTTAAGTAATTAAAATTTTCTATCTACACTTATATTCAGGAAATCAATAGCTAGAAAACTGTCATTTTGTATTATTCGCCCGAAAGTGAACATTCAAAGTTAGTCCGTTCTACTGTGCAGCGCGCCCTTTTTAACACACGCATCATGGTTTCATCATAAATGCCCTGACGGGTCAAATCGATGCGGCCTTCACGTAATAAACGTTGATAAGCAGTACGGTCTTCACTGGACAGCTGAATTCGTAATTTTGCAGGAATGCCTGCTTCAAGGCGTTGTACCATAGCCATGCTGCGAGGCAACTGTTTTAAGAACCATTGACGTGACTTGGCAGCAAAGTCCTGTGGAAATTTATCTGGCCGGATAATTAGGTCTGCAGTAACATTGACTACCGGGAAATTGATCATGGCGCCATTTGGGCCCATACCTTTATAAATTTCCAGAGGCCGGTAAGCATACGCAGGCGCTGCAACAATATCCGCCTGTCCATTATTGAATTTACTGACAAAATTCGAAATTTCCGAGGCCACGGGCTTGGCATTAATACGCTGTACCATGATCCGTTGAGCAGCATCATGCCCAAGAACTGCAAATTTTTTCTTGGCGATTTTTTCAACTGTATTAATATTACGGTCTTTTACAAAAATATAAGCTGCGCCGAGCTGACCGATTCCAGCAACTTCATATACCTGTCCCTCCAGTCTGCCCACCAGACGTTTACTGTTACGCTGATCTAATGCATAGCTGATGGCCTTTTGGGCTATTGCATTACTAGGTACCCCACCTAGGGCATCAATTGAACCGGCAAATTTGTTGAAAGCACGAGCACGAATAGAAGTCATATACACACCATCACAATTTCCAGCTCGAAACTCACGCTCTGCCTGTGCCTCATCTGCTACAATTTTTAGTCCGACATCAGCATTCCAGTTCTTGGAAGCCAGCAGCCAGTCTTCCATCAATTTATAGGACTCGCCAGCTTTGCCCAGCAAATCAAAAATACAGATATCTACTTTGGCCTGGGCTGAATGAGCAAATAAAAAAAGTGAAGCAGCTAACAGAATTTTTCCCTTATTCATCTTATTCATCTTATTCATCCTGAGTCTTATTGTTTAAATGAGGGCTTTATCACTATAAACAGCTTAACTGTACAAAAATAGAGCATTCACTCTAATTTCCGATAAAGTGTTTTTGTGTGGAGTCAAATTATTGGATGAAATTCATATTCTTTTGCAGAGACAGGTGATTTTTTGTTTTTCTTGGCAGATATCCTTTAAAATGGCCTACCTCTGATAATAGATTTGCGTATTCATGATTCAGCTTGACCAACTTTCGATTCGCCGCGGTGGCCGTATACTCTTTAAAAAAGCGAGCATGCAACTGCATCCAGGCTGGAAGATTGGTCTAACCGGAGTTAACGGCGCCGGTAAATCTACTCTGTTTTCGGCATTGCTTGGCAATATGTCGGCCGATGAAGGTTCTCTAAGCCGTCCTGCGGTATGGACAGTTGCTCATATGGCACAGGAAGTCGAAGCACTGGATATGGCAGCACTGGATTTTGTATTATCAGGTGATGAAGAATATTGGGAAATTCAGGCAAAACTGGAACAGTCCGACCAGCTATCTGATCATGATATTGCCCATTTACATGGCCGCTTTGACGAGATTAATGGTTATTCGGCTCCTGCCAAGGCAGCACAGCTTATGGCAGGTCTGGGCTTTTTCGAATATCAGCTAAAACTGGCAGTATCCAGTTTTTCTGGAGGATGGCGTATGCGTCTGAATCTGGCCCGTACCCTGATGAGTCGCTCAGACCTGCTTTTGCTGGATGAACCGACTAACCACTTGGACCTTGATGCCATTTTATGGCTGGAAGACTGGTTAAATGCCTATGAAGGTACTTTGGTCCTAATCTCACACGACCGTGATTTTCTTGATGCTGTCACTGATCATATCCTGCATATTGAAAATCAGGAGCTTACTTTATATACCGGAAATTATTCCACTTTTGAACGGACCCGTAGTGAACGTCTGGCCCAGCAGCAACAGGCTTATGAAAAACAGCTGGAAACCCGCGCACACCTGCAAAAATATATTGACCGTTTTAAGGCACAGGCCACCAAAGCACGTCAGGCACAGAGTCGAATCAAGCAACTGGAGCGAATGCAGGAACTTTCGGCTGCCCATGTCGATACGCCCTTTACGTTCAGTTTTCGTGAACCTAGCAAAATGAGTTCACCCTTACTGACATTAGAACATGCGGATATTGGTTATGGGGAAAAACTGATTACCACTAATATCCAGATTCAGATTACGCCTTCAAGCCGTATTGGTCTGCTGGGAATGAACGGAGCAGGTAAATCTACTCTGATTAAATCACTCGTAGGTGATCTGCCCCTGCTTAAAGGTTTACGTCATCCTTCAGAACTGCTCAATATTGGCTATTTTGCCCAGCACCAGATGGATGCCCTAGATGGTCAGGCCAGCCCTATGCTGCAACTGGCACGAATTGCCGACAAGAAAATCAGTGAGGCCAGCCTGCGCTCTTTTTTAGGTAGCTTTGGTTTTAGTGGCGAACGTATGGATACACCCAGTGAAAGTTTTTCGGGTGGAGAACGGGCCCGCTTGGCTCTGGCCCTGATTGTCTGGCAGCGTCCAAATGTCCTGATCCTTGACGAACCAACCAACCATCTAGACCTGGATATGCGTCACGCATTAACTATGGCTTTACAGGACTTTCAGGGTGCGGTAGTTCTGGTATCACATGAGCGACAGCTGATTGCCAGTGTTTGTGACGAGTTATTACTGGTACATGACGGTCGTATGACCGAGTTTGAAGGAGACCTTCAGGATTATGCTAACTGGCTACGTCAGGCCCGTACACAAATCATGAAACAGGGCCAGCAGCCTGCTGCGCCAATCCAATCTGTAGTTGTTGATGTACCTGCCATTTCCAAAGTTGATAAAGAAGCACAGCGTAAAGAAGCTGCACGCCGTCGTGATATAACTCGCCCGGTCCGCAAGAAAATCGAACAATGCGAAGCCCGTATTGAAAAATTACAGCCGCGTCTTGAGACACTTGAAACCGAACTAGGTGATTCATCGCTCTATGATAATGACCGCAAGAATGACCTGCTTAAACTGATGAATGAACAGACAGAACTCAAGCTCGCCTTAGCCGAGGCAGAAGAACAGCTTCTGGAATTAATGATGGAGCTTGAAGAGCTGGAACAATCATTTCAGTAATCTAATTCTATATAACCTGATTTTAAATAAAATCAGGTTATATTCTTAAAAAATTAATTTTAAAATCATTTTTGCTACAGTTTTATAATAACTTTATATTTTATTAATAAACCTTACATAAGTATTACCTAAAAAGATTTCTTTATTATTTTTAATCCTGTAAATTATTTAAATTAATTATTCATATTTGAATAATACTAGAGATAGAGATTATTCATAAATGTTTTTTATTTTTGAATAATCTAAATGACTTAAACTATATAAGTAAAGGAGAAAGAAGCATGGCAACAGGTATCGATCTCAGTCAAATTACTCAACATGCAGAAGTTTTAGGTTCAGATAACGAACATGTAGGCCGTGTTGACCACCTAGAAGGTGAAGATCAACTAAAACTTATTAAGAATGATGAAGACAGTGATGGAAAACATCATTTAATTCCTCTGACTTGGGTACAGGAAGTCAGCAATAATCAGGTAATTTTAAACCTGACAGCCAATGAAGCAAAACAGCAATGGCAAGTTGTATAATATAATTTAACATTATATTAATAAAAGGATTACCCTATTTAAAGGTAATCCTTTTATTTTATTTAAAAATAATTAATTTTAAAATGTAAAGAATCATTTCGGTTAATTGCTACTTTAAATCAACATTATTTTACCTAAGCCTTGTATATGTACATTTTTTCAACAGGCTAAATTGTTTTTTTATACATAAGCTTACCTCATGACGCTGCATTATGAATGACAGGTCAGTTTTCTTACTCAACAAAATTTTTACATGATTCTGCTGACTCTAAAAATAAACCAGAGAGGAAATAAGAATGCGCGCTCTTACATATCATGGTGCTCGGGATGTCCGGGTAGAATCTGTTCCTGATCCGATCATTCAAGAACCGGATGACGTTATTTTGCGAGTTACTGCAACTGCAATTTGTGGTTCTGACCTGCATTTATATCGAGGTAAAATTCCGGCCACTAAAGATGGTGACATCTTTGGCCACGAATTTATGGGTGTAGTAGAGGAAGTTGGTCCGGCAGTCACTGAAGTAAAAAAAGGCGACCGGGTAATTATTCCTTTTGTGATTGCCTGTGGTAGCTGCTTCTTTTGTGAACATGATCTGACTGCGGCCTGTGAAAATACAAATACGGGTCGGGGTGCTATCTTAAATAAAAAGCAGATTCCGCCAGGTGCTGCGCTGTTCGGCTATAGCCATTTATATGGTGGAGTTCCAGGTGGGCAAGCTGAATATGTACGTATTCCTAAAGGAAACGTAGGGCCATTTAAAGTACCAGGTTCTTTATCGGATGAAAAAGTTTTATTTTTGACTGATATTTTGCCTACTGCCTGGCAAGCAGTCACCAATGCCAAAATTGGTAAGGGATCAAGTGTTGCAATTTATGGTGCAGGACCGGTAGGCCTGCTCTCGGCCGCCTGTGCACGTATGCTGGGTGCCGAACTTATCTTTATGGTAGACCACCATAATTACCGTCTACAATATGCAAGGGACACCTATGGTGCCATTCCGGTTAATTTTGATGAAGTCGATGCAGCTGAATTTATTATTAGCAATACGCCGGGCTACCGTGGTGTAGATGGGGTAATTGATGCTATCGGTTTTGAAGCCAAGGGCAGCATGCTAGAAACCGTCATGACCAACTTGAAGCTTGAAGGTTCGAGTGGCGCTGCATTACGTCAATGTATTGCAGCTGTACGTCGTGGCGGCGTAGTAAGCGTACCGGGTGTTTATGCAGGACCAATTCATGGCTTCCTGTTCGGTGATGCATTCGATAAAGGCTTAACCTTTAAGATGGGACAAACCCATGTACATAAGTTCCTGCCACAATTACTGGAATTTATTGAAAATGGTGACCTTTCCCCAGAAGTAATTATTACCCACCGTATGAACCTGTCTGAAGCCGCTGAAGGCTATCGTATATTTGATAAACGTGAAGAAGACTGTCGTAAGGTAATCCTTACTCCTTAATAATAAGATATAAAAAAGCGCCTTCTGGCGCTTTTTTATTGAGCAGTGATGAGATTAAGCATCAATATCGGCATTCAATGCATTTTCTTCAATAAATGCACGACGTGGCTCGACATCGTCTCCCATCAGGCAAGAGAACATACGGTCTGCTTCAATTGCATCATCAATAGTCACTTGCAGCATATTACGATTTTCCGGGTCCATCGTGGTTTCCCAGAGCTGCTCGGCATTCATCTCACCCAGACCTTTATAACGCTGAATCATCATGCCACGGCGTGAGTCCTGCAAGATGAACTGCCAGACCTGATGGAAATTACTGACCTGTACACGACGCTCACCTTTTTCAAGATAAGCACCCTCTTCAATCAGGCTGAACCAGCTTCTTGAATTCTTGAGCAGTCGGGCATATTCGGCAGAGCCCAGCAATCCGGCATCAAGCAGATAATGATGTGGCAAGTTATGCACATAAACAGTGATCCGTGGCCAGTAAAGCGCCGAGGACTGACCATCTGCATCAATACGTTCAAATTTTTCAAGACTCAATTCAGGACGTAAGCTAGACTGCATGTCTGCAATACGTGAACGTAACTGTTCACCCCATTGCTGGACATAACTTTCATCATGGTTCTGGTCCATTTTAAAAGCTTCTAGCGCCAAGAGACCATCAAGCAAGGTCGCAGGATAACGCAAGGTTAATCGGTGCAGACTCTTTTGTGAAACCTGGTAATCCTGAATCACCTGAGCCAATGCCTGTCCATTAATTGCTGGCGCATCGACACTGACATGCAGAGACAGATCATCAATTGCATTGGAAATCAGATAGGTTTCCAGAGCATCATTATCTTTAATATACTGTTCCTGCTTGCCTTTTTTCAGTTTATATAAAGGCGGCTGAGCAATATAAATATGACCCCGTTCTACCAGTTCAGGCATTTGACGGAAGAAGAATGTCAACAGTAACGTACGAATATGTGAACCGTCGACATCAGCATCTGTCATGATCACAATCTTATGATAACGCAGCTTGTCCGGATTATATTCCTCACGTCCAATACCACAGCCTAATGCCGTAATCAGTGTACCGACCTCAGCAGAAGAAATCATCCGGTCAAAACGGGCACGCTCTACATTTAGAATTTTACCCTTTAACGGTAAAATCGCCTGCATTTTACGGTTACGGCCCTGCTTGGCAGAACCGCCTGCCGAATCACCCTCGACTAGAAACAGCTCAGACAAGGCGGGATCTTTTTCCTGACAATCAGCCAGTTTTCCAGGTAAGCCGGCAATATCCAGTGCACTTTTACGGCGTGTCATTTCACGGGCTTTACGTGCTGCATCACGGGCACGTGCTGCATCAATAATTTTACCTGCAATAGACTTGGCTGCTGCCGGGTTCTCAAGCAAATATTCAGAGAACGCCTTATTCATCGCCTGTTCGACTGCCGGTTTAACTTCACTGGACACCAATTTTTCTTTGGTTTGCGAAGAAAACTTAGGATCTGGAACTTTAACTGACACAATAGCAGTCAGTCCCTCACGTGCATCATCCCCTGTTACTGCAACTTTTTCTTTCTTAAGAATATTCTCATTCTCAAGATAGCTGTTCAGGCCACGGGTTAGTGCTGCGCGGAAACCAGCCAGATGGGTACCACCATCTTTTTGCGGAATATTATTGGTAAAGCAGCGTACATTTTCCTGATAAGAATCATTCCACTGCAACGCCACTTCAACACCAATTCCATTTTCAGCCTGAGTGGTGAAATGGAAAATTTCATTCAGGTGATTTTTACCTTCATTGATATATTTAACAAATTCGGACAGACCACCTTCATAGTCAAATACATGTTCAAGGTTAATGCGTTCATCGCGCAGAACAATACGGACACCGGCATTTAGAAAGGACAGCTCACGCAGACGGCGTGCCAGAATATCGACATTAAAAATAGTCTGGCTAAAGGTTTCAGCACTCGGCCAGAAACGGACTTTAGTACCTGTACGTTCAGTTTGTCCCACGACACGTAACGGATACTGAGGTACACCGTGCTGGTATTCCTGCTCATGTATCTGTCCTGCACGCTGTACAGTCAGCTCAAGCTTGCTCGACAAAGCATTAACAACCGATACACCTACACCGTGCAGGCCACCAGAGACTTTATAACTGTTATCATCAAACTTGCCGCCCGCATGCAAAATTGTCAGGATTACCTCTGCAGCAGAGACACCCTCTTCCGGATGGATATCGGTTGGAATACCCCGGCCATTGTCAGATACGCTCACAGATTCATCTTCATGAATGGTCACCAGAATTTCATCACAGTGTCCAGCCAGTGCTTCATCAATCGAGTTATCGACCACCTCGAATACCATATGGTGCAGCCCTGTCCCATCGTCTGTATCACCAATATACATACCAGGACGTTTACGCACTGCGTCTAGGCCACGTAATACCTTGATACTAGAGGAATCATAAGCCTTTTCTTGGGTGTGTTCTGTTGGAGAGGCAGATTGAGATTCTGAACTCATGGTTTCTCCCTAGTGTAAAATGGATCAATCCAAAGATGGGTTAAATCGTTGCTGAACGACACTGACTTGACCGTGTTCAACATGGAATAATTGATAGGAAATAGACAGATCATGCAAATGCTGCTGTACCGATTTATGCTCTAGAGTGGTAATAAAAACTTGACTACCAAGTTGGCTCAATCGCTCAATTAAACGTTGTTGTGCGGTTAAATCTAATTCTGCCGTCAGATCATCTAATAATACCACAGTTTCCTTATTGCTCGCATGCAACATTGCAATCTGAGAGAGTTTTAAGGCCATAATTAATAGTTTTTTTTGTCCTCTTGAAAGAATGTTATCCGCATCTCCAAGTGGTGTTTTCAAGCGCAGGTCTGCCCGGTGTGGTCCATACTCGGTATAGCGTCTATCCAGGTCTTTCTGATGATATAACGTCAGGTCCTGATAAAGCCCCTGCTCACTATGAAAACCGGATACATAGTCTAGCTCAATCTCCAGATCAGGTAAAAGCTGGCTTAAATCCTGTTTAAAATAAATCTTCCATTGCTCCATCACCTGTGAACGTTGAGCATGGAGCAATTCACCATAACTGGCCAACATCTTGTTCCATGGATCAAGCTCATCCACACTTAGAGTTTGGCGGGATTTAAGCAGACTGTTACGCTGCTTGAGTGCGCGAGAATAATATTGCCATGTCTGATAAAATTCAGGTTCCACGTGGAACATCAGCCAGTCCAGTAACTGTCGCCGCGGTTTGGCTCCATGGTCAATGATATCCGTACTGAGTGGGTCGATATATTGTAATGCCAGCATTTTAGCAAGCTGACCCTGAGTTGCGACCGTATCGCCATTCACTTTAATTATCTGCTCACCCGAGAGCATTTTTTGCATGCCAATTTTCTCGGTAGCAGACTGTGCAAATACAATCGTGTCTGAAGCACCACTCTGAATGTAGTGTTTGGGAATATAAGTTCGAAAAGAGCGGCCTGTGGCCAGCAAATGAATCGCCTCAAGAATCGAGGTTTTGCCTGAACCATTGGCCCCGTAAAAAACATTAAACGGCTGCAACTCAGAGAGTGCAACCGCTGAAAGGTTCCGGACACGTTCGATATTTAAACGCGTAATATACATAAAATAGCTTTAAGTCTAGACACGCATTGGCATGACAACATAAGTCTGGTCCTGCTGGGCAGGGTCTTGCACCAGCACAGACTGATTGGCTTCAGTCATGGTCATAACAACATCATCGCCATCTAGTACGTTCAGCACTTCAAGCAGATATTGTGCATTAAAAGACATTTCTAGCGGAGAGTTATTATATTGAATAGCCAGATCCTCAATCGCTTCATCCTGCTCCGGGTTGTTGGCTCGAAGCTGTAATGAATCTGCATTAAAATTGAGGAATACACCACGCAATTTTTCATTACTAAGAATCGCCACCCGTTGCAATGACTGTTTAAATACGTCATGCGCGATCTGGACAGTTTTATCACCACCACGTGGAATAACGCGACGATAATCAGGGAATTTCCCGTCAATCAGTTTAGTCGTGAAACGTACTGTAATCTCGCCCTGTTCCTTGTCACGGCTTGGGGTTTGAATTGTAACATTTAACAGTTCACGGCCAATCAGTAACGTAAGCTGTTCATCTTCAATGCTGAGCAGGCGTTGCAGTTCTGCTACTGCCTTACGTGGAACAATTGCCTGCACTGGCTGGGAAGCGGTAGAAGATGCCAAGGTTTCACACAATGCGAGACGGTGACCATCGGTAGTTACAGCACGCAATTGAGTTTCATCAATTTCCAGTAATGTGCCGGTTAGGTAAAAACGGACATCCTGCACTGCCATTGCAAAAGCAGTTTTTTCAAACAGACGCTTGAGTTCACGCTGGGTGACTTGAACCTGAGTACCCTGACTATTGTCATGATTAAGTAAAGGATAATCTTCAGCAGGTAAGGTTCCCAGTACAAAACGGCTATTTCCAGACTTTAAAATGCAGCGCTGGTCTTCAGTAATTTGTAAATCGATTAAAGCAGCACTTGGTAGTGACTTACAGATATCCATGAGTTTACGCGCCGG
The DNA here is from genome assembly GCF_000620525.1 of Acinetobacter sp. UNC436CL71CviS28. NCBI lineage: Bacteria > Pseudomonadati > Pseudomonadota > Gammaproteobacteria > Moraxellales > Moraxellaceae > Acinetobacter > Acinetobacter sp. UNC436CL71CviS28. Next base: position 38,177 of record NZ_JIBB01000017.1, on the reverse strand, counting down.
CACAGTAGTTTCACCCGGCTGTAAACAGGCTCCCTCACTTAAGCCGGTACTGGCCACCAGCTCAACTTCCAGGTCAGACCCGGTGATTGTCAGAGCCTGCGGACTCGCCTGAATTTTAACGTTTGAAAGAATGTTCAGGGTATGACGACGTTCGACCGCCCCTACCACATGTGATAGAACATTGAGTAAGCTCTCTTTAGCGATTTTCAAACGCACGATTCATTCCTCTAACAACTGAAGACAGATAAAAAAATAATTTTTAGCAGTGTACTATGCGGCAGTTTCAAGCACTTTGCAAGAATCCGGATTGATCAACTCTGCAACAGGCGCAGCAGGTTTTTATAATCCTCATTAAAGATCGGATCTTCAGCACGGAGGCTCTGGACTTTTTCGCAGGCATGCATGACTGTACTATGATCTCGCCCGCCAAAAGCCATGCCAATTTCTGGAAAACTGTCACCAGTTAATTCACGTGCCAAACCCATTGCTAATTGACGAGGGCGTGCATAAATTCGGGTTCTTTTAGGCCCGACCAGCTCTTTGAGGGGAATACGAAAATACTCACTCACCACACGCTGAATATTTTCTACACTAATAGTTCGGGCCCGGATCGCCAAAACATCTTTTAAGGATTCTCGTACCACGTCCAGATCAATTGCGGTTCCCTTAAACCGAGAAATAGCGACGACCTTGTTTAAGGCGCCTTCAAGTTCACGAACATTGGCAACCACCTGCTGTGCAATAAATAAAGCACAGTTACGGGGTAAGTCAATCTCATTGCTTTCAGCTTTTTTCAGCAGGATTTCTATCCGTGTTTCAATATCTGGCGGCTCGACTCCAACAGATAAGCCCCAGGAAAAACGGGAAACCAAACGTGGATCCAGTTCAGTCAATTCTTTCGGATAGCGGTCTGAAGTTAAAATAATCTGCTTGGATTCATCCAATAAAGCATTAAAGGTATAGAAAAACTCGACCAGACTTGCCTCTTTACCCGCTAAAAGATGAATGTCATCGACCAATAATAAATCCAAGGAACGACAGTTCTTTTTGAATTCTTCCACCTTGCCACGCTGTAAAGAACTGACAAAATCCTGTACAAAACTTTCTGCAGTCATATACATGACACGTGCATTGGGTTTGGCCTGTAATAGCGCATTACCGACAGCCTGCATCAGGTGTGTTTTACCCAAACCGGTAGGTCCATACAAAAACAAGGGATTATGCTGGGATGCACCAAGCTGTGTTAGTACTTTGCGGCACGTTTCTGCTGCCATCTGGTTAGAGCGCCCTTCTACAAAAAGTGCGAAAGTGAAAAGTGGATTTAAAAGACGCTTCTTATTCTGTTTGGCCGGTTCAGCTTCTTTTTCCTTTTTAGGACGCGATACCGGCATAGAAGCCGGGTGCTCTAATGCAGCCGTAGTGGTGGCTGGCTGCTCTGCTGCTGATAAAATAGCGCCGGGCCGGGAATCTACTAAAATCTCAACCTTACGTACACGGCCTTCCGACATTTGTTCAGCTAGAATTGTGATTAATTCCAGATGATGCTCTTGAATATATCGGGTCCAATAAGGATTAGGCGCATATAAACGTAAAGTATCCTCCAGTTCTTCAGCCACCAGAGGACGAATCCACATCGCAAAGATATTATCAGAGAGCTCTTGTCGCAAGCGAGTTAAGCAGTCCGTCCAAAGCATGTGAATCCCCTATCTTCATGTTTTAAATTTAAATTGAACTACAGCACCCCTTGCGAGGGGTGGCCATTCTAACCAAGTTATCCACATCTGTCATGGGTCATTTCTAAAGTTTTGGCCAAAAAAGAAACTTTCTGTTTTAAATTTGAATTTAAACCACATGTGGATAAAGTTTTCCATAACCTGTGGATAAAATATATCACAAAGTTATCCACAATTCATATAAATTATAAAAACATAGTTATCCACAATATAATCATCTGATATTAGAATATAAAAGTATCATTTCCACAGAAAAAAGCCGCTCTAATAATAATAAATTTAAATTTTAAAATTTGAATTTAATAATAACGATGCAATCTGGTGTGGATAACTTAACTTACAATGAATTTAAATTCAAAACCAGCAGCCTAACTCAGAAATACAAAATATTGTTTATAAAACTGTGGATATTTTTAGTTTTTAAATAAATGTATTTTAAAATAAATGGTTTATATTGTGTATAAGTTTTAAATTTTATCTCTCTCATTTTTATATTTGTATATTTCTCTATTCTTGGAATTACAATCAAAATTGAACAAAAGACGGGTTTTCATTGACAGCGTAAAGATTGCACAATACAATCGCGAACCTTTATAGAAAGATCATTTTGGAGTTTCGACATGAAACGTACATTCCAACCATCTGAATTAAAGCGTAAGCGCGTTCATGGTTTCCGTGCTCGTATGGCTACTAAAGCTGGTCGTCAAGTATTAGCTCGCCGTCGTGCCAAAGGTCGTCACAGCTTAACTGTTTAATTTCAGTTTAAGTTTAAACGACTTGGGTGTCATGACACTTTATAGCTTCAGCACAGCTGTACGTATCCGCTGTGCTGCAGATTACAAAAGTGTGTTTGATGGTGCGCTTTTTAAAGTGCATCAACCCCACTTCTTATTTCTTGCCAGACCGACCGAATTGCATTATAGCCGTTTGGGTATTGTTGTGGCCAAGAAAAAAGTGCGTCGTGCACATGAAAGAAATCGGATAAAACGACTTGCTCGCGAAAGTTTTCGCCTGCATCAGCAGCAACTGGAATTATTAGATATCGTAGTAATGCCTAAATTAGGTATAGAAGATATTTCTAATGCCGAGTTGCACCAGCAATTACAGATAGCTTGGCAAAAGTTACAACGCCAGGTTAAAAAACACCGAAAAATAGCTGTTTCTTCCTCACAAAACTAGAGATACCAATGAGACGTTTATTGCATTGGTTGATACGTTTCTATCAAATTGCGATTAGTCCGCTGCTTGGACCTCGTTGTCGTTATATTCCAACTTGTTCTCAATATTCGTTAGAAGCCATTCATGCGCATGGCGCGATGCGTGGTGTGTGGTTGGCCGGTAAACGTATCTGTCGCTGTCATCCGTGGGGTGGTTCTGGCTATGATCCTGTTCCCCCAAAAGCAATTCGTTTTATTTCATTTCAGCAAATAGATTCTCAAACCTTTCACGTTGCTGTACCCTTTCGTGATCGTTTTTTGAATCAAAATCACTCTAACCACTTGGGGTAATAGATATGCAACAATGGGCCAGGTTTGCAATTCTCGGGGCCATGTTTGTCGTCGCATATTTGCTCATTTTGGCGTGGCAAAAAGATTATGGTCATGCAGAGACAGCGCCGCAGCAACAGGCAGTCGTTTCGCATGAAGTATCTGCAGATTTGCCAAATAGCCAAGCGGCATCAGCTTCTTCTGATGTACCGCAAGCAAATATTGCAACGCCACAAGCAACAGATGTAACTGCACCTGTAAATCAGCAGCTGATTTCAGTACAGACTGACCTCTATCATCTTTTGATCAATCCAAAAGGTGGGGATATTGTACGAATTGAATTACTGAATCATGACAAGAATAAAGACAGCGATCAGCCGTTTGTCATGCTGGAAAGTGATGCCAAGCGTACCTATGTCGCACAATCTGGTCTGATTGGACTCAATGGTCCAGACAGTAACCGTAGCGGCCGCCCGGTATATGAGGTTGAAAAAACTTCTTATGACTTGCTTAAAGATGCTCAGACTGTCAGTAAAGATAATGGTAAAGCAGTAAAAGTACTGACTATACCAATGGTCTACAAGACTGCTGATGGTGTAGAGATCATTAAGACCTTTACCTTTAAGCAGGGCGAGTACCCGATCGTGGTCAACCATAAAGTGGTGAACCGTAGTCAGCAAAACTGGCAGGGTCAGATGTTTGGCCAGATCAAACGTGATAATTCTGAAGATCCTGGTAAGTCTGATCAAGGGATCTTTACGCTTGGTACCTTCCTGGGCGGTGCCTGGGGCACACCAGAAGAGCATTACAACAAGCTCAAGTTTGATAATTTTAATGATGAAAAGCTGAATGTTGATGCAAAGGGTGGCTGGATTGCTGTAGTACAGCATTACTTTGTGAGTGCCTGGATTCCGGGTCAGCTTAAACTGACTCAAGCCAATGGACAGCCATATGCTGCCAAGCTCGAATCACGCAAATCAGCTGATGATATGAATATCATTAGTTTTACTTCGCCAACTATCAATGTGCCAGCCGGTACGGTTGCTGAAGTAGATGCAACCTTCTACTCAGGTCCAAAGATTCAGTCCGAGCTCAAAGATCTGGCAGTAGGTTTGAACCAGACTGTAGATTATGGCTGGTTATGGCCAATTGCTAAATTATTGTTCCTGGGTCTGCAGTTCTTCCATAACATTGTCGGTAACTGGGGTTGGTCAATTATCCTGCTGACTATACTGGTTAAACTTATTCTTTGGCCACTGTCATCCAAGAGCTATCGCTCTATGGCGAAAATGCGGGTAATTGCACCAGAAATGCAGCGCATGAAAGAAGAGTTCGGTGAAGACCGTATGCGTTTCTCTCAGGAAATGATGGCGCTCTACAAGCGCGAGCAGGTTAATCCTCTCTCAGGCTGTTTACCGCTCTTGCTGCAAATGCCGATTTTCCTTGCCCTATACTGGGTATTGATGGAAAGTGTAGAACTGCGTCATGCGCCATGGTTTGGCTGGATTCAGGATTTGTCGGCGATGGATCCGTGGTTTATCTTGCCGTTAGTCATGGGTCTGACCATGTTTACTCAGCAATCACTGAATCCGCAGCCAGCTGATCCAATGCAAGCAAAAGTCTTTAAGATCATGCCGATCATTTTTACTGTATTTATGCTGTTCTTCCCAGCAGGACTAGTACTGTACTGGATTGTCAACAACAGTATCACTATCTTGCAGCAATGGTTTATTAACCGGAGCGTGAAGAAAGAACGCGAAAATGGTGTTGAAGTGATTTAATAATCCATTCAGCTCACTTGATCGATGCTGAATAAATCCGTCCAAGATGATAATCTTGGACGGATTTTCTTTTGCTGTTTTTAAAATTTTTAGGTGATCAATATGCTCAACTCCACCACAATTGCTGCGATAGCGACTCCACCTGGCCGTGGTGGTGTTGGGGTAATTCGCCTCTCAGGTCCGAAAGCCTATATGATTGCCGAACAGTTAACCCAGCGGTCTCTACCAAAAGCCCGCATGGCAGCTTTTCGGCAGTTTTATGATGCAGAGCAGCTGGTAATGGATGAGGGATTGGTGATCTGTTTTCCAAATCCCTATTCATTTACGGGAGAAGATGTTGTTGAGCTACAGGGTCATGGTGGACCGGTAATTCAAAATGCCCTGCTCTCCCGACTATTCGAGCTGGGTGCCATAGCGGCCAAGGCTGGCGAGTTTTCCATGCGTGCCTTTGAAAATGGCAAACTTGATCTGGTACAGGCCGAAGCCATTGCTGATCTGATTGATGCCACGTCACAGGCAGCTGCACGCTCGGCAGTACGTTCTTTACAAGGTGCTTTTTCTGTTAAGGTGAATTCTGTATTAGAGAAGCTTATTCATTTACGTTTACATGTAGAAGCGGCGATTGATTTTCCTGAAGAAGAAATTGATTTTCTCGCTGACGGAAAAATTCTCAAGCTGCTGGATGATGTTGCCAGTTCAGTCACGCTGGTACAGCAATCTGCACGTCAGGGCCAGTTACTGCGAGAAGGATTACAGGTGGTCATTGCCGGAAAACCAAATGCCGGTAAGTCTTCGCTCTTAAATGCATTGGCAGGCAATGACCGCGCTATTGTTACTGATATTGCCGGAACAACCCGTGATGTACTGCATGAAAAGATTAGTCTGAACGGGCTACCCATTACGCTCACAGATACAGCAGGTTTACGTGAAACCGGTGATATTGTAGAACAAGAAGGGATACGTCGCGCAATTAAGGAAATTGAACAGGCTGACTTACTGTTACTGGTCTATGATTTGAGCCAAGGTGAAGATCCTTTAAAATTAGCCCAGAATTATTTTGCTGAACATCTGGAGCCTAAGCGGCTTATACTAATTGGAAATAAGTGTGACCTCATTGGGGTCCAGCCAGAAGCAGGACAATATCAGGGTTTTCGTCATATCAGTGTATCTGCAAAAATGGAAACCGGCGTCCAGACACTCATAGAAGCGATTACAGACCATGCCGGCTTCCAGCCAGAAGAAGATACCTTTATTGCCCGAACACGGCATCTGGACGCAATGAAGCGTACACAGGCATATCTGGCTGAGGCACGTGAGCAGCTTACAGATTTTCATGCAGGTGAGCTGGTAGCCGAATCATTACGGCTGGCCCAAAATGCTTTAAGTGAAATTACTGGTGAATTTAGCGCCGATGACCTGCTTGGGAAAATTTTCGGGTCTTTCTGTATCGGGAAATAGTTCAAAATCAAGTGAACTCATTATCAATAAATTGATAAGTTATTTAAGCCGGTCTTAGGACTCTCTATAGAGAATTAAAACCCTACCTTTATCAGAGTTGGCCGGCTTTTAATTTCTATTAATAATTTGCCAGAATTTTTATAAAAAGCATAAGCAATGAGCTAAATTTTAATATTAGTAACTCCAAGACTTGATAGAAAATTTTACCTGAATCAGGTTTAGATAAAATTTATGGAATTCCAAATATCTAAATAATATTTTCAGTGAAAATGATTAAAATATAATAAATTAAGCTGATTTAGGATTTGATGACTGCTCCATTCTGCTAAGCCATAAAGTTCAGGTAATTATGATGAAACTATTTTTTTAGGCCAGAGTAATAAGGCCAGACAGAGCAGCGCTATGCTCGCACAGAAACTCAGTACCCCGAATGTCAGTCCAAAATGATCAGCCAGATAGCCTACGGCAATAATTGGTACAATTGTGCCCAGATAACCGATAAAAAGATAAGTTGACATAACCGCAGCACGATTACGTTCATGAGTCATGCTGTGAATCAGACCAAATGCACCCATTAACCCTAACCCATGCCCTGCGCCGACCAGAAGGTCACTGATGAAGAATAGCGGGCTCCATTGCGAAATCATACACAAGGCCAGTAAGATCAGACTGAACATTAATGTACCCACACCCAGATTCAGGCTTTTAATGGGTGACAGTGAGCGTGCAAAAAACTGTACAACAGCAGAGGTAAGTAAAATACTGGCAATTGCACTGCCACTTACCAGCGGGCCATGCCATGGAATTAAATCTTTCACAAAAGAAGGTGACAGTGAAGCAAACAGACTGAAAGCACCAAAAGCACTAAAGGCAGTCAGACCGGCAATAAAAAACAGGGTCTTGTAATGTGACTCAGGAATTTCCAGATGTGGCGCTATAGAAAAATTTTGCCGTTCGAATTGAGGTGATTCAAGGCGGGCCAAACCTAACAGGCAAAGGAAAGCTACCACAATCACCGGCAAATAAGGACTTATAAGAGGCTGATCAGAAAACTGGGCAATCAGTCCTCCAATAAAGGGTCCAAGCCCGAAACCAATCACAGTAATCACTGAACTGAGTTGCGGTGCATAAAGTTTATGTTGATCAGGAATCGTCGTAATCAGGCCAAGCATGGCTGAGGTACTAATCAGTCCAGAAGCAATCCCGATCACAAATCGTCCTGCCATCAACCAGTAAATATCAATGGCAACTGCAGAAAGTGTCAATCCACAAATCACGATGACTAAACCGATTTGCAGTGTACGGAGAAAACCCAAACTATTACTGGTACGACCAAAGAACAGTAAAGTGGCAAGACAGCCAAACATATAGGCGACGAAAATATAAGTAATGTGACTTGGCAGTAAATGCCATAATTGCTGGTAAATCGGATAGAGCGGGCTAGCGAGCGCTGTTCCGATGGTACCAGTACATAAGGCAAGGCTTACCATAAGAAATGGATGCCAAGATTGTTGTTTCATAAATGAAAAGATCAGGTCGTAAATAGGAATGAACCTAATAGTAGTCTGAAGCCTTTGAAAAATCGAAAGTAAATAAGTAACCTGGATTAGTGCCTGTCATAAATCTGGAACCTTACTATTTAGATAACCAGGATCTATGGCCAGATCAGGTATAACGCTTAAGCAACCTGAGAAACTCGGCCAGTTCCTTTTCATTATCATCATTTTGTTTGATTACGTGTTCACGCAGATGAGATTCAATCAGCTCGTTCATCAGGCCATTTACTGCACCTTTTATAGCTGCCACCTGCTGTAATACTTCAATGCAGCTTTTATCTTCTTGCTGCAACGCAGTTTCTACAGCTTGAAGCTGCCCTTGAAGCCGCTTGACCCGATTTAAAATTTTCTTGTCCTGATGTAAATGACCCATGCATGACCTCTAAAAATAATTATACTAGGGGGGAGTATATAGAATAAACTGTTATGCAAAATTTTAACCTATCCCGACACCATAAACACCAGTTTGATCAGGGGAATCCGCTCGCCCAGAAACGAATCCTGTGGGCTACACTGTTAACCGGTTTCATGATGCTACTCGAAATAAGTGGTGGCTGGCTATTTAACTCTATGGCTTTACTGGCTGATGGCTGGCATATGAGTTCACATATGTTGGCTTTGGGGCTCGCTTATCTGGCTTACCGCGCGGCGCGCCACTATGCAAATGACCAGCGTTTCAGTTTTGGAACCTGGAAAATCGAAATTCTGGCAGGCTACAGTAGCGCCATTTTATTGATTGTTGTAGCTTTATATATGGCGGTTCATTCAGTTGAACGTCTGATTTTTCCGGTTGCTATTCACTATAATGAAGCAATTCCGATCGCAGTACTCGGCCTATTGGTAAATCTGCTTTGTGCCTGGCTCTTGCATGATCATACTGACCATCACCATCACCATCACCATCACCATCACCATCACCATCACCATCACCATCATGAACATGAACATGAACATGAACATGAACATCGTAAGCATAGTCATGATTTAAATCAAAAAGCTGCTTTCTTGCATGTGGTTGCTGATGCGGTGACATCGGTTTTCGCTATTATTGCGCTTCTGGCTGGAAAATATTTCGGCTGGGCCTTTCTGGATGCCGTCTTGGGAGTTGCTGGTGCTGTATTGGTAGCGCGCTGGGCCTGGGGACTTATAAGAGATACAGGCCGAACCTTGCTGGATGCAGAAATGGATCATCCGGTAGTCGCTGAGATTCGTGAGGTTATTGTCGGTTTACCAGTACAAGTAGAAATTACTGATCTGCATGTGTGGAAAGTAGGCCGTGGAAAATTTGCCTGTATTTTGGCTTTGGAAACCCAAGATGACTTGAATGCTGATCAGGTTCGTGATGCATTAAGTATTCATGAGGAAGTGGTGCATATTTCGGTTGAAATCAATATGCCATTGTAGATGTTCCACGTGAAACCTTCCTTAGTTAGTTAAAATATTTTGTTAAAAATATGTTTAAAAAGAGCCAAAAGATTAGAATCAGGCAGGATTAACCTAAAATGAGCCATCCACGCATGAAAAAATTATTAATGCTAGCGCTAGCTGGAATACTCAGTAGTAGCTGCTTTGCCAATGTAGAGTCAGTACAGAATAATTTAAAGCAGCATTATCCTAACCTGAAATTTGAGCAGATTCAGTCTACTGAGATGAATGGAATCTATAGTGCAGTGCTAGATGGCCAAGTAGTTTACGTGGGTGAAGAAGCCAATCATATTCTGGTTGGTTCCATGATACGTCTTAAGGATCAGCAGAATCTAACCAAAGATCTGGTGCTTAAGCAAAATAGTATTGACTGGAAACAGCTGCCTTTACAGGATGCGATTAAAATAGTGCGAGGCAGCGGCAAGCGTCAACTTGCTGTTTTTTCTGACCCAAATTGTCCATATTGCAAAAAGCTTGAGACTGAGCTTGCCAAACTTAATAATGTGACGATTTATAGTTTTATTTATCCGATCAAACCACAGTCGGTAAAACCGGCTAAACAGGTATGGTGTTCGGATAGCCGTACAGTGGCTTGGCAAAACCTGTTAGTTAAAGGAATACAGCCCACTGCCAATACCAATTGCACTAATCCGATTGAGCGGAATTTGAGTCTGGGAAAATCACTGGGCTTGCAAGGTACTCCGGCAATCATTTTCTCAAACGGTTTTAAACTGATGGGGGCTTATCCGGCGGAACAGATTGAACAGGCTTGGCAGGAATTTGGCTTATAAGCTATAGCCATAAAAAAGCACCGGAAACGGTGCTTTTTTATTTTAATTTTTAAATTATTTAAGGATGATGATTTACACGTGAACGCTTGGTAATCATGTTATAAATAAACAGGATGATCAATGCACCCACGACTGATGCAATAAAGCCTGCAGCCGAGTTTTCATCATAAAGGCCGAGCATACGGCCACCATAGGTAGCCACCAGTGCACCAGCGATCCCTAATAAAGTGGTAACGATAAAGCCTGCCTTGTCATTACCTGGGTGAATTGCCCGTGCAATTAGCCCTGCAATGAAACCGACGATAATAGCAACAATAAGTGACCACATACGCGTTCTCCTTCTTATCTTTTCTGATGTGATGTCTGGAACATGTACGCTTATTATCATTGAGCACGTATCAAATTTTAAAAAGTGCCATAATGCTACTTCCTGTTGAGTTTTTGTGCCGCTAGGGCATCAATACGATAAAACTGCTAAAGAACGTATAAAAAAAGTGGCCATAGGCCACTTTTAAGTATCAGGAATTTAGAAAACTAAAGACCAATTTCCCCAATAAAAGGAATGTGTCGATACTTCTGGTCATAATCCAGACCATAGCCAACAATAAATTTATCTTCTACTTCAAAGCCTAAAAATTTGACTTCAAGTTCAATTTCACGGCGTGACGGTTTGCTTACCAAGGTGCAGAGTTCGATTGAATTAGGATTACGGGTTTGCAGAATTTCCAGAACTTTACTCAGGGTATTGCCTGAGTCGATGATATCCTCGACTACCAGAACATCTTTACCCCGGATTTCCCCGTCCAGATCTTTCAGGATTTTTACATCACGACTTGAAGTAGTGCCTCCCCCATAACTGGAGACGGTCATAAAGTCCAGTTCATGTGGTTTATGAATGGCACGGCATAAATCTGCCATGAAAATGACCGAGCCACGTAACAGTCCGATCAGAACCAGTTCCCGGTCACTTTGTGCATAGTGAGCATCAATTTTTGCACCAAGCTCTTTGACTTTTGCCTGAATCTCTTCAGCAGAAATCAATACGCTCATTTCAATGGTCATGGGCAGATCCCTAAAAACGAGTAAAATGGAAAAATAAAAAAGGTGTTGACCTGCAACACCTCGAATAGGGAAATTTTAATGCAATTTTTCATTCTGTGCATCCTTTTCAGAAGCCAGAATGTGAATTATCTGTTAGTTGAGGGCTGATCAGACTTGAGCAGAACTGCACAGGCTAAAGCCAATACTCCCCATTTAAAAAGACTACTACCAGGAACTCTAGACTGGTTCTGCTTTGCTGTAGGCCTTTTGTCCATAGATATAGGTTGCTTCAACATTACGATCATCTCCTAATGTAAACAGGGCAAATAGGCTGTCTTCTAGTCCCTTGCTATGTTCCTGACGCAGTTTCTGTAAAGCTGTTGCCTTCAGGTCGAGTACTATAAAGTCAGCTTCTTTACCTAAATCGAAATTGCCCAGCTTGTCCTCTAGGTTCAATGCACGTGCGCCCCCCAGTGTAGCGTGGTAGAAAGCTTCAAGCGCAGAGAGCTTGTTGCCCTGTAACTGCTGGACTTTATATGCTTCATTGGCTGTCTGTAACAGGCTGAATGATGTACCTGCACCAATATCAGTCCCGAGGCCAACCTTTACCTGTTTTTGCCAGGTTTTAGACAATGGAAACAGCCCGCTTCCTAAAAACAGGTTTGATGTTGGGCAGAATGCGATTGCAGATTTACTCTGGTGCAGACAGTCCCATTCCTGCTCCTGCAGATGAACACAATGTGCAAATACACTGCGTTCTCCAGTCAGGCCGTAATGGTGATAAACCCCCAGGTAACCCTGCTGCTCAGGGAACAATTCTTTTACCCAAGCAATTTCATCCAGATTTTCACTCAAATGGGTATGTATATAGACATCCGGAAATTCTGTTTTTAATTTTCCCGCCAGCTGCAATTGTTCCGGTGTAGAGGTAGGCGCAAAACGTGGTGTAATAGCATAGAGTGCCCGGCCCTTGCCATGCCATTTTTCAATCAGTGCCCTGCTATCTTCATAGCTGCTCTGGGCCGTGTCACAAAGTGCCTCGGGCGCATTACGGTCCATCATGACCTTACCTGCAATGAGCCGCATCTGGTACTGTGCTGCCTGCTCAAATAATGCATCTACTGATTGTGGATGCACCGTACAGAAAACCAATGCAGTGGTGGTTCCATTTCTAAGCAGTTCTTCTACAAAAAAATGGGCAATCTTGCTGGCATGTTCAGGATTTTCAAACTGCATTTCAGCCGGAAACGTATAAGTATTAAGCCAGCTCAGCAGTTGCTCGCCATATGCACCAACCATTTCACTTTGCGGATAATGTATATGCGTGTCAATAAAGCCAGGAACAATCAACTGTTCAGGATAATGTTCTACCAGAATACCGGCAGGTAATTGGGTCTGGCCCTCCTGCCACGGGCCAAACCAGACTATTTTCCCCTGTTCTGTAATCAGCAGGCCATCTTCTAAATAGCGGACCTGATGAGCCAGATCGGTAGGCTGGGCTACAATCTGCCGAATATCTAGAAAACGCCCGCGAATGGCTGTGGAAATGGGAAGTGAAGACATGGTTAAAACCTGCAAGTTATACTTTTTTCAACCGATTTTAACCGTAACTCTCAGCGACTGTATACCGTTATAATGCGTAAAACGGTTAAGTCAGAGTCTTAACCGTTTAAGCTATCTGTGGACTATTGTGGTAGCTGCTTTTGGTTATAACGGTATGACATCCAGCCGGTAATGGTGAGCACAACTGCAATAAAGCCTAGAGAAATCCAGATTGGCATATGGAATACGTCAAGCAGAAGCATTTTTGCGCCAATAAACAGCAGGATTACACCTAAACCATAAGGAAGGTAATGCATTTTTACTGCAGCACCAGATAGCAGAAAGAACATGGCACGTAAACCGAGAATCGCCATCAGGTTTGCTGTAAGAACAATAAACGGATCACTGGTGACTGCGAAGATTGCCGGAATAGAATCTACTGCAAAAATTACATCAGAGAATTCAACCAGAATCAGTACTACAAAGAGCGGCGTCAACCATAACTGGCCCTGTTTACGTACCCAGAATTTATGACCTTCGAGCTGCGGGGTAATACGAAAATGCTTACGCAGCCATTTCAGTAAGGCCATCTCTTCAATATTGGGGTCATCATCTTGCCCTTTCAGGAATTTATAGCCGGTATATACCAGGAAGGCACCGAAGATATAAAGTACCCAGGAAAACTCCTGTACCATCCATGCGCCAATAAAGATAAAAATGGTCCGCAGGATAATTGCACCCAGAACCCCGTAAAGCAGAACCTGTTTCTGCAAAGCAGGTGGAATGGCAAATGCCGAGAAAATCATCAGCCAGACAAACACATTATCAATAGCCAGCGATTTTTCCAGTAGATAACCGGTAAAGTATTCCATGGTTTTCTGGTTGGCAATTTCAATTCCGCTGTTCTGTTGCAGATAAAACCAGAGACCTGCACCAAAAATCACTGAAACGGTTACCCAGGCTGCACTCCACCACGCAGCCTGCTTCATAGGAACAGGCTGATCCTGATGCTGTCTGAAACCTAAAAAATCTACCAAAAGCATGACTGCAATTATGGCAAAAAATACCAGATACAATCCCATACTGCCGATTGATTCCATCACTATCTCCTCATCCGGCATACGGGCACAAAAAAACCTTGACCTGCTGCCAGATGTTTTTATTCATCTGTGTCAACATGATCAAGGTCTTGCCTACACCAGGGTTAGAACATCCTGATGCTCAGATACCGACTTTTTGCAAAGTGTATTGACGATATCTGACACGCAACCGAACGTTATAAAAAACTATCGGCTACGCTTGGAGGAGGCTACTCCCCTTGTCAAACTAAAATTCTGTCTCAAATAGAATGCTCTATTTGAATATGTGTAGAGTTGCACATTTTTTAACAAAGTGCAATTTAAAAAAATAACTCAAATCAACGGTAATTGTTGTCTGGATGTGGCATGTTAAAACAAATTGACAAGATTCATGAAGGAGAAAAGTATGGAAGTTCAGCATCATGAAAATGACCAGCGCGGTGCCTTTATTATTCCTGAAAATGGCGAACGCTTGGGCGAGCTGACTTATGTGTGGCAGGGTGAGGACAAATTTGCTATTGATCATACCTGGGTCAGTCCGGCAGCACGTGGCCGAGGCGTGGCACGCGAACTGCTTGATGCTGCAGTTGCTTATGCACGTGAGAAACAGGTCAAGATTATTCCAGTCTGCTCTTACGTAGCTACCATGTTTCAGCGTGAGAAAAGTTTTGCTGATGTAGCTGTCTGAGTCTTGTATCTGAACAGGTACTGCTGCTACAAGCAGTACCTGAGAGACTTTAAAGGATTATACAGTCGTGACCAATGGCAGTTTTAACTGAACACGACGGCGTAACCATGCACTCGGACGATAACGTGGATCACGGCTAATTGCAGACATACGGTCCAGAATAAGCAGAATTTTATCTGCTCCCAACTTGTCACCCCATTCAATCGGGCCATAAGGATAGCCCAGACCCAGACGTACTGCAGCGTTAATATCCTCAACACTGGCCACACCCTGCTGGGCAATGTCACAGCCCAGATTAACGATCATGGCCAGTACACGCTGTGCTACGAAGCCGGTACTTTCCTGAATCATGCTAAGTGAAGTGCCATCCAGATTAAAAATGGAATGTGCTGCTGTCTTATGTTTTGAGTCAGTGATGAGGGTTGGCATAAGAGTACGATGTTTATTAAAACCGTATAGCAGGTCAATACACACTACCTGTTTCGGATTTACCTGATAGCGTAAGGCCGCAGTCGTTGCGTCTTCACCATAGCTGGCAATGAGCACTAAAGCCTGTTCAGAAGGCTCTGGATCTGTTTCTAGCGTTATGCCTTGCTGTTCCAGATAATCTTCTAAAATACTCTGGTCTTTTTCAAGGTCTGCTGCAATCCAAACGGTTGGATAATGATCCAGCTTTTCTACAAAAACTGCCGGGTCTTCACCCTGCTTTTCACCAGTCGTATAGTCATAAAAACCTTTACCGGTCTTTCTGCCCAGCTGTTTGGCTATATATCGCTGCCGGGTAATAACACTTGGACGATAACGGGCTTCTTCATAGTACTGATGATAAATTGATTCGCTCACCGGATGGGAGACATCCATCCCGGTCAGGTCTACCAGTTCAAATGGACCCATTTTAAAACCGATACCATCACGGTAAATCCGGTCAAGCTCAGACACTGAAGCCACATTTTCAATCAGCATGGCATAGGCTTCACTGCCAAAAGCTCGGCCCGCATGATTAATGATAAAACCCGGGGTATCCTGTGCTTTAACCGGATGATGACCCATTTTGACAGAAAGCTGCATGAGTGCATCTACAATATCCTCACGGGTATTGAAGCCCTGAATGACTTCGACAACTTTCATCAGCGGTACAGGGTTGAAGAAATGGTAACCCACGATCTGTTCAGGACGCTTGCAGCCAGCAGCAATTGCAGTAATAGATAAAGAAGAGGTGTTAGAAGCCAGAATGGTTTGTGTACCCACCAGGCTTTCTAGCTGCTGCATGAGCTGCTGCTTGACCTCAAGATTTTCAACAATTGCTTCAACAATCAGGTCACAGTTTTTGAGCTGTTCCAATTCGGTCGCTATACTAAGATGGCTCAAATCCTGATTGGCTTTTTCCTGACTGAATTTTCCTTTACTGGCCAGCGTATTTAAAGTCTTGCCGAGTTTTTCTCTGGCTTGCTCTGCAGCCCCTGCCTTGGCATCAAACAGTATTACATCGTGGCCAGATTGGATTGCAATCTGGGCAATACCTGCGCCCATAGTACCTGTGCCAATAATTCCGATCTGCTGAATTTGAATACTCATGTTTCTATCCCTGAATTATTTACCCTGATAATTTGGTTTTCGTTTTTCAATAAAAGCCTGCATGCCTTCTTTCTGGTCTTCGGTATCAAAGAGTAACTGGAAGGATTTACGCTCTAGCGCCAGGCCCGCATGAAGAGGTACATCTTCGGCCATCAGCGCAACTTCTTTAATCTGTTCCAGCGCGACAGGAGGCAATTTAGCTATGGATTCAGCCATTTTGAGGGCAGCTGGAATCGCATTGTCTTCTTCAACTAACTGGGACACTAAGCCCATTTGTAAGGCTTCTTGAGCTGGAACCAGACAGCCAGTCAATATCATGCGCATGGCCTGGAATTTGCCTACCGCACGGAACAGACGCTGGGTACCACCTGCCCCTGGCATTACACCAACTTTTACCTCTGGTTGTCCAAATACCGCTGTCTGGCTGGCAATAATAATATCTGCATGCATGGCCAGCTCACAGCCTCCACCCAAGGCATAGCCATTGACTGCAGCAATGACCGGTTTTGGACAGCTGGCAATTGCCTGCCAGTAACGCTCACTGCGACGTTGCATCATCTGAACTGCATGAGCATTTGCCAACTCTTTTAAATCTGCGCCTGCTGCAAAGTCCTGTTCTCCGCCTGTCAATACAATGGCACGAATTTCCGGGTCATCGCTGAGTTGATTAAAGATTTGTGCCAGCTGAATCCTCACTTGGGTATTTAAGGCATTTTTTGCTTCTGGACGGTGAATTTTAACTACAGCTACATAGGATTTTAAATATTCAACCTGAACGACCTGTTCCATTTTATCTCCATTGTTTCGTTATGCGGAAATATGTTTTATTAAAAATAAGTTTATTCTATAGCCAATGCAATGCTTTTTTAATAAAAACTTAGCTTAATAGGCATTCTTGGCTTCTTTGTAGTGTTTTAGGAAAAACACTTGAGCAGTTTATGGGAATATGATTTTATATTTCGTATTATGAAATAAAATTTTGGATTCATCTGAAGCTGGTTTATTTCATTAATATCCGACTCATATAAAAACTTAATTCAAGACAAAAGCTGCTGCAGTGACGCAATAGCAGAAACCATAAAGATAAGCCTCTACAGCCCAGGAGGAAAACTAGAAAAAATATTAGGAATTTGATGAGCCTGTTCTATCACCGGTATATCTAACTATATGACATCACTTCTAATCGCTGTTTAATAACCAAAACAATAATTTGCTGTAAGCAATAAAGATAATAAGGAAAATTTAATATGGAAAAGGTTTCACCTTTAATAATAGAAGAGGTTTCAGTACCACCTGCTAAAAAGGTCTGGATGACCGCATTTATATTTTCATTTCTGGTTTTACTGGTCGATGGCGCTGATATTGCATTTTTAGCCTATAGCCTGACCAGTCTTAAAGCCGAATTCGGATTGACCTCGATTCAGGTAGGTGCCTTGGGCAGCTGGTCATTGATTGGCAGTGCAGTAGGTGGCCTGATTGGCGGCTGGGCCTGTGACCGTTTTGGCCGGGTACGTATTATTGTGATTTATCTGGTAATTTCATCTGTTCTATCCTGTGCATTAGGTTTTGCAGACTCCTATTATCAGTTTGTTATTTTAAGAACGCTGGCTGCGGTCGGACTGGGTTCATTATACATTGCCTGTAATACCTTAATGTCAGAATATGTGCCTACCAAATACCGGACTACGGTACTTGCGGCGCTAATGACCGGTTTCACTATGGGATCTCTGGTGGCCACACTGTTAGCCGGCTGGATTATTCCGGCTTATGGCTGGCGAATGCTGTACTGGATTACTATCGTTCCCATCTTTCTCTCGGTTCTGATTCATTTTATGGTACCAGAGCCGGAATCCTGGAAAAAAT
Source organism: Acinetobacter sp. UNC436CL71CviS28 (assembly GCF_000620525.1). Classification (NCBI taxonomy): domain Bacteria; kingdom Pseudomonadati; phylum Pseudomonadota; class Gammaproteobacteria; order Moraxellales; family Moraxellaceae; genus Acinetobacter; species Acinetobacter sp. UNC436CL71CviS28. The sequence goes on along the minus strand of NZ_JIBB01000017.1, from coordinate 20,158 downwards.
CCATTGCCTTAAAGCTGAAGAAAGCCGAACAGCTGGCACAAACTATAAAAACCACCAATCCATATAAAGATATATTTAAAGAGAGAAAACACCGCAAGATGTTTTTACTCTGGTCATTAAGCGCGGGTGCATTACAGTTTGGTTATTACGGTATGAGTAACTGGTTACCATCTTATCTTGAGGCCGAAGTCGGCATCAAGTTTAAAGAGATGACCATGTATATGATCGGTACATTCCTGATCATGATCTTTGCCAAGGTTGTAGCAGGGATGGTCGCCGACCGTTGGGGACGCCGTGTAGTTTTTGCTTTTGGAACCATGGGTACGGCGCTGTTTATTCCTGTTCTGGTCTACCTTAATACACCTGCCAATATTTTATGGCTGATGTTGCTGTTCGGTTTTCTGTACGGTATGCCATTTGCTATTAATGCTACTTACATGACCGAAAGTTTTCCAACATCTATTCGTGGAACAGCGGTTGGCGGTGCATTTAATGTCGGGCGAATTGGAGCAATTTTTGCGCCTGTTACAATTGGTATTTTTGCTCAGAATGGCTCTATTGGAACCGGCCTTCTGGTAATGGGGGCTGCTTATTTACTATGTGGCCTGATTCCGTTGTTATTTATTAAAGACCGCTTATATGATCCGCAAAAAGCTGATTAAAAAAGAATTCACAAAGCAAAAATCTACTTTTAATTAGATTTTTTATTAAAAATGCAAGACAAATTAACAGATTAAGAAGAATTTTTATAAATAAAAAACCATGATCAATAACCGATCAGATTCCATATAAGAAAAGGATCACAAGAATGAGAAAGACAGTAATCGCTACAGTAATTGGAACATTATTTAGCCCAACACTTCATGCGGCAGCATTTGACCGTACTGGCCAATCAATCTCCAGTTTTTTACAGCCGGGCAATTACTTTGAAGCCACTTTAACGGTCAGTGATACTACACTCAAGGGCCAAGAGGCTGGCACGACAAATACTGACCGTATGATTGATGATATTGCCAATACTGATTATCGACCGGCGGCTGCATTCAAATTGCAGCTTGCACCACAATTTTCATTTGGCCTGATTTATGATCAGCCTTTTGCTTCAGACAGTGAATACTCAGGAAATAACAGTTTCACTGCTACTCCGCAGGATCAGGTGGTACTGCCAGGAATTACAACTGGCAGTCTGGCTGAGGCTACAGATGGTCAGATACCTGAGGGACAAACCCTGTCACAGGTAAATACACAAAATTTGAGCTGGATCATGGGCTATCAGCCCAATAAAAACTGGAATATTTATGCAGGGCCGGTTTATCAGACCTTCAAAAGTGATATTCAACTGCGGGGGGCCACTTACAGCTTATATAACGGTTATAACTTTCAAGCCGAGGAAACAGGAGATTGGGGCTGGATTGCCGGCTTCGCCTACCAGATTCCTGAAAAGGCTATCAGGACTTCCTTAACTTACCGCTCTGCAATCACCCACAAGATTAATGCCATCGAAGAAGCACCACTGATTGATATGCTGAGTACCCGGTCCGGACGAGATTATGTGGGCAATTATCTGCAACAGCTGGTAGCTCTTGGCCAGATTTCTCCGGAGCAGCAGGCTGCCATTAATAGTATCGTTGCCCGTTTACCTTCTGCAGGGGAGTCTGGAACCACCAAATTTGAATCACCGGCTTCGCTTAATTTTGAGTTCCAGACTGGTTTACGGCCGGGCACTCTTCTGTTTGGTAATGTGCGCTGGGTAAACTGGGATGACTTCGCATTTCAACCTTACCGCTTTGGCGCAATATCTGAAATAGTCGGTGTGCTTTCTACGCCCAGCCGGCCGGAGGGATTTAATCTGGTGCGCTATTTTCATGACCAGTGGTCAGCGAATTTAGGTATTGGACAGCGTTTTAGCTCCAAATGGAATGGTTCTGCTTCTATAGGATGGGATTCCGGTGCTGGAGAATATGTATCTACGGGCGGTCCAATAAAAGGTTATTACAATATTGGACTGGGCTTTCAATATAGCCCTGTCACGTCATATTTTATTTCTGGAGGAATGAAATATACCTGGCTTGGAGACGCCAAGGGGCAAGTCGGTGCACAGGCAGGAAGTCAATACTATGTCAGCGAATTTAAAGATAACCATTCTATCGGCTATGGATTAAAGATTGGTTATCGTTTCTAGTCAGCTAATGGCACAGCCTGTCTCATCCAATAGAACCAATAAGAAGTGCAGCTTATTTAAAGTAAATCCTAAGCCACTTGATTAGTAAAAATAAGATGACTGCTTTTCTGAGTATATTTAAAAATTTTAGCTAAAATTTAATTTCTTGATATGAAATTTTTTGTAATAGCTATTCTTATGCTTCACTGGATTTTCAAGATTTCTTAAATTATGATGGAATAAAACATAACTGAATTTCACAGTGCGAAATATTATTTACAAATAGCTTGAGCCGTACAGATAGAAATTCAGACTACAAACCCGATAAGGATATGGCCGATGCCGAATTATATTGCACCGCTACGCGACATGAAATTTGTTCTCAATGATTTTTTAAACTTTGAACAGAGCTATCAACAATATCCGGCTGCCCAAGATAACTTTAGTGCAGAGATATTAGAGCAGTACTTGGAAGCTGCAGCAGATTTTTGCCAGAACGAACTTTTACCACTTAACCGTATTGGTGACCAGCAGGGCTGCAAGCTGGAAAATGGTGTAGTAACCACGCCAGACGGTTTTAAAGATGCCTATAAAAAATATGTCGAGCTGGGTTTTACTTCACTCACTGGCGATGAGCAGTATGGTGGGCAGGGCTTTCCTACCCTATTCCGTATTGCAATTTCAGAAATCATTACTTCAACCAACTGGGCTTGGGGCATGTACCCTGGACTCTCCCATGGAGCCATGCGAACTATTGAACATCATGGTTCCGAACAGCAGAAGCAGCACTACCTTACCCGGCTGATTTCGGGGGAATGGACAGGTACTATGTGCCTGACCGAATCCCATGCGGGCTCTGATCTGGGTCTGATCCGGACCAAAGCAGTGCCCAATGCGGATGGCAGTTATGCTATCAGTGGTGAAAAAATCTTTATTTCTGCTGGGGAACATGACCTGGCTGAAAATATTATTCATATTGTACTGGCACGTTTACCAGATGCTCCTGCGGGTACCAAAGGAATCTCCCTGTTTATCGTACCTAAGTTTAATTTGGATTCGGACGGGAATATTGCCGAACGTAATGGCGTGGTGTGTAGTGCACTTGAACATAAAATGGGTATTCATGGAAATGCGACTTGTGTACTGAATTTTGATCAGGCTAAAGGCTTTCTGATTGGGCCGGAAAACCGGGGCCTAAACTGCATGTTTACCTTTATGAATTCGGCACGGATCGGCACTGCAATTCAGGGACTGGCTGCTTCTGAAGCTTCTTATCAGGGCGCACTGGCATATGCCAGAGAACGCCTGGCAATGCGCTCTCTGGCTGGACCCCAGCACCCAGAACTGCCGGCTGACCCGATAATTGTGCACCCGGCAGTACGCCAAATGCTATTAACTCAAAAAGTCTTTGCAGAAGGCTCGCGTGCCCTTGCCTATTACTTATCTACTTATGTCGATATGGCCGAGTTTTCAAATGATGAAGATGAAAAGAAACAGGCAGAAAACAAACTTGCCCTTTTAACCCCAATCGCCAAAGCATTCATGACCGAAACGGGGGTAGAGTCGGCCAAGCATGGGATGCAGATTTTTGGCGGACATGGTTATATCGCTGAACATGGAATGGAACAAATTGCTCGTGATGCACGGATCGCCTGTCTTTATGAAGGAACAACCGAAATTCAGGCAATTGACCTGCTGGCACGTAAGGTAATTGGTTCTAAAGGTAACTTGCTCAAAGCCCTGACCGATGAAATTCAGGAGTTTACTGCGCAGCATCAGCAGCACGATAAGTTCTCTGCTCAGGTGCAGCAGCTTGAGCAGCTAGTCAAGGAATGGTTAGAACTGACCAGAGACGTGGTGGATAAAATGCAGCAGAGACCAGAAGAAATTGGTGCCGCAGCAGTCGATTATCTTTATTTCTCCGGATACACCGTATTTGCCTATTTGTGGGCAAAAATGGCAATTGTAGCGGAAGATAAAATTGCTCAGGGCGATACAGATCCTTACTATCCGGCCAAGGTAGCTACGGCGCAGTTTTATTATAGCCGCATTCTAAACCGTACCTTAACCCATGCGGCAATGATCCGTTCTGGAATGGATACCCTATTTGAACTTAATCCGGAACAGTTCAAGTTTGATTAATGACTTTGACTCGACAGGTGTGTAATTCACACCTGTTTTTTAAAATTCAAATATAAAGATCATTTTGAAGCTGCTCGCAATGAGCAGTAACTAGCTCCATGATAAGAGACTGATTTAAAAATAATAATTCTGAATAGAAAACTGCTTTGATCTAAAGCGCACAATAAAGGATAGAGCAATGACAGAGAATGTCTGGTCAAATGAATACAAACAATGGAATATTGCCCCAACTATTCAACTACCTGCACGACATGTGACTTTACTGGATTTCTGGGAACATAGTTTTCAGAAATTTAGCTCGCGTACTGCATTTATTTTTAAAGATAAAAAATTCTCTTTCGACGAGATTGAGCAATATAGCCGTAAATTTGCCAGCTTTTTACAACATCTTCAACTACCTCAAGGTAGCCGCATAGCAGTGATGATGCCGAATATCATTCAGTATCCGATTGTGTCACTGGCTGTCATCCGGGCCGGTTATATACTGGTCAATATCAATCCACTTTATACCGCACGTGAATTACAGCATCAGCTTCATGACGCAGGTGCCTCTGTACTGGTACTGCTCGACCAGTTTATGCCTGTCTACCAGCAGGTCAAAGATCAGCTTGCTATACAGTATGTGGTGATTACAGCTGCGCCAGATTTGCTGGTTGATCCTGCTGAAAAACCTGAAAGCCAGCAGGAAGCACAAATATTCAGTTTAAAAGATATTCTCTCTGAAACTTTACCGGAGACCTATCTTCGTCCCAAGCTTGATCAAGAGGATACTGTAGTACTGCAATATACAGGTGGAACGACTGGAGTTTCTAAAGGTGCAGAGCTGACACATCGTAATATTATTGCCAATCTGCTGCAAAATAATGCAGTATTTTGCAGTTATTTCGGTGACCGGGATGCCTATGCAGATGAAGTCACGATCTGTGCCCTTCCGCTGTATCATATTTTTGCCTTTACCGTGTGTTTATTGCACAGTACATTAAATAAAGGCTATGCCACGGTGCTGGTAGCCAATCCGCGCGATCTGTCTGATCTGGTGCATTGTTTTAAAACATATCAGCCTGCAGTTTTTCCAGCAGTAAATACCCTGTTCAATGCGCTTATTAATCATCAGGAGTTTAAAACACTCGACCATAGCCAGCTGCGCATCACTACAGGCGGCGGCATGACTGTACTCAAATCTACTGCGGATGCCTGGCAGAGAATTACCGGCTGCATGATCCGTGAAGGCTATGGTCTGTCTGAAACATCACCAGTGGCTACATTTAACCCTCCAGCATCCACTACATTCAGTGGTTCAATTGGCATTCCACTCCCGGCAACAGAAATCAAAATTCTGGATGATACAGGCCAAGAAGTGGTACAAGGTGAAAAAGGCGAGATCGCTATACGGGGACCGCAAGTAATGAAAGGTTACTGGAATCTACCTGAAGAAACAGCAAAAGTTATGACAGTAGACGGGTTTTTCCGCAGTGGCGATATTGGCGTCATGGATGCAAAAGGCTATGTACGAATTATTGACCGTAAAAAAGATATGATTCTGGTTTCAGGTTTTAATGTCTTTCCCAATGAAATCGAGGCTGTATTATCACAGCATCCCAAAGTGCTGGAAGTTGCAGTGATTGGGGTAGCAGATGAAAAATCTGGGGAAGTACCAAAAGCTTTTATTGTCAAAAAAGAACAGTCTTTAACAGCAGAGGAAATCCAGTCTTATGCCCGAGAAAATTTAACCGGCTACAAACAGCCACGCTATATCGAATTTCTGCATGAACTGCCTAAATCAACGGTGGGCAAAATTCTGCGTAAGGCACTCAGGCAGGATACATCACTACAGTAAAGAGTCATAAAAAAGCGGGTGTTAACCCGCTCTTTCAGTTTAGCTTTGTAATGCTGCCAGCAGTTTTTGATGCAGTCCGCCAAACCCGCCATTTGACATAATCACCACAGCATCACCCTCACCTGCTTCCTGAACTATACGCTGGATAATTTCATCCAAAGAACGGCTCACCTGTGACTTATTCGGAGCGGCCTCGACTACAGGTTGCAGATCCCAGTCCAGGCCTTCTGGCTGATACCAGATTACCTCATCTGCCAGGCGGGTCGAGTGGGCCAGTCCGTCTTTATGGCTACCCATACGCATAGTATTTGAACGCGGTTCAATAACTGCCCAAAGGCGCCGTTCACCCAGACGTTTACGGGCACCATCCAGTGTCGTTTCAATTGCAGTGGGATGATGTGCAAAGTCATCATAAACTTCGATACCCCTGAGCGTACCCAGCAGTTCCATACGGCGTTTGACACCCCCAAAACTGGACAGTGCTTCACATGCCTGAACAATACTGACACCCACATGCTGTGCAGCAGCAATGGTAGCCAAAGCATTGGCAACACTATGCTGGCCTGTCATGGACCATTGAACTTCAGCAATAACCTTACCCTGCTCCAGCACCTTAAAATGGCTGCCATCTGCTTGAATTAGTTCTGCATAGAGTTCGGCTTGGGTATCGGTATCCAAACCGGTACGTATAACAGGTGTCCAGCAGCCCATTTCCAGTACTTCATCAATATGGGTTTCAGTAATAGGCGCAATAATCCGGCCAGTGCTTGGAATGGTGCGCACCAGATGATGAAACTGTTTTTGAATGGCAGCCAGATCATCAAAAATATCGGCATGGTCAAATTCGAGGTTATTCAGGATTGCTGTTTTAGGATGATAATGAACGAACTTGGAGCGTTTATCGAAGAAAGCTGAATCATATTCATCTGCCTCGACTACAAAGTACTTGCCCCCGCCCAGCCGTGCGCTCTGGCTAAACCCAAGGGGCACACCACCAATTAGAAAACCGGGATTTAAACCGGCCTGATCCAGTACCCAGGCCAGCATGGTGGTGGTGGTGGTTTTACCATGAGTACCCGCGACACCGAGTACATGTTTACCCTGTAATACATGATCAGCCAGAAACTGTGGTCCCGAAATATAAGGCAGACCGGCATCTAGCATATATTCAATGGCATCAATTCCACGCTTCATGGCGTTGCCCACAATGACCAGATCAGGATGTGGCTGTAAATGGTTGCGATCATAGCCCTGCATTAAGGTAATGCCCGCATTCTCAAGCTGGGTAGACATTGGCGGGTAGACACTCTGGTCTGAACCGGTCACAGTATGCCCAAGATCACGTGCCAGAAGTGCCAGTGATCCCATAAATGTGCCGCAAATACCTAAAATATGCAGATGCATAACTCACCCTCTCTACTACTTTTGACACATCACTTGATCTTATCGTGTTGTTGTCGTGATCGATTAAAATTGTCAGCAACGATAGCAAGGCTATTCATGAAAAGATAGTTGTTCTTGTAGTCGTTATAAGGCTTTCAGGGATTTTTTATCAGATCTGATTACTGTTGCCCCGCTATTAAATTATTACAATAAAAAATCTGGTTAAAATATTTGTCGAATTTTTCAAATAGATTAAAGTCTTTACTCTCCTGTACCGTCTTGTATAAATACCCATGAATCCAAACCTGTACCTGCCCTTGCTGTTATTGATTATTTCGAACTGCTTTATGACTCTGGCCTGGTATGGGCATTTAAAATTTTTACATGGTGTACCGTTATGGCAGGCTATTTTATTTGGCTGGCTGATTGCACTGCTTGAATACAGTTTTATGATTCCGGCAACCCGTCTTTTATCCCAGTATGGATGGAGCCTGGGCCAAATGAAGATTACCCAAGAAGTAGTCACCTTACTGGTATTTGTTCCTTTCATGATTTTTCTGTTTAAGCAGCCGTTTAAGTTGGACTATTTATGGGCAGGTTTATGTCTGTTAGGCTGTGTTTATTTTATCTTTCGCAGCCAGTAAGAATTTTTTAACTATTTTAATAAAGTTTCTCGGCTGCTTCCTGAAAAATCATAAAAAACAGCCAGCAGCTATAAGGTTAAATGGTCGTGAGCGCAAAAATCAGTCTATAATAGAGGGCTACTTATTCATTTAAAGCTTGGCTCTGGTCGAGATCTCTTTTTACCTAGTCTCTGGAACATTAGCAATGAATGCGGTCGCAACTGACGCTCAACCCCTAGTCGGAATTATCATGGGCTCCCAATCGGATTGGGCTACCCTCGAACATACTGCCAATATGCTCAAGCAGCTTGGTGTCCCTTTTGAAGCTGAAGTCGTCTCTGCACACCGTACTCCAGACCGTCTGTTTGAATACGCTGAAACAGCTCGCGATCGTGGGATTCAGGTCATTATTGCAGGAGCTGGTGGAGCTGCACATTTACCTGGAATGTGTGCAGCCAAAACCGATCTACCTGTACTGGGTGTTCCGGTTAAGTCCTCAATTCTAAATGGTGTAGATTCCCTGTTGTCTATTGTACAAATGCCGGCAGGTATTGCAGTCGGTACCTTGGCCATTGGCCCTGCAGGTGCTGCCAATGCCGCTATTATGGCCGCCCAGATTCTGGGTTTGACCCGTCCCGAAATTGCAAAAAATGTAGCAGGCTTCCGTGAAGCGCAAACTGCAAAAGTTGCGGGTAATAATATTCCAGGTCAGGGTTAAGACAGGATCGATATCATGAATAAGACTATCGGTATTTTTGGTGGCGGCCAGCTCGGCCGCATGATGGCCCAAGCTGCCTTACCACTCAACATTCAATGTACGTTTTTTGAAGCCAACCATAACTGCCCTTCAGCAATATTGGGTCAGGTCTTTTCTGAGCATGACGTGCAGGGTCTGGAAAAATTTATTGAAAGTGCAGATGTATTTTCCCTCGAATTTGAAAATACGCCTCTCGCGGATGTTGATACTCTCTTGCAGAGCAAACAGCTTTATCCACCACGTCAAGCATTGGCTACTGCTCAGAACCGTCTGCTAGAGAAGGCACTGTTTGACCAGCTGGATATACCAGTAGCGCCGTATCGTGCAGTAGATTCTTTGTCGAGCCTACAGCAGGCTGTAACCGAGTTGGGTCTACCGATTGTACTGAAAACGGCAACTGGAGGTTATGATGGTAAAGGGCAATTTGTACTGCGCGAGCAAGAGCAGATTGAACAGGCTTGGGCTGAACTGGGTCCGGCCAAATCTTTAATTGCAGAAAGCTTTGTAAAATTTTCCCGTGAAGTTTCAATTATTGCGGTACGTGGACAGAATGGTGAAGTTAAGAGCTGGCCATTAGCTGAAAATCATCATCATCATGGTATTTTGTCACATTCGATTATACCTGCACCGAATAGTGAGCAGTTACAGCCGGTTGCTCAGGATTATATTACCCGGCTGCTGAATCATCTGAACTATGTAGGTGTACTGACACTTGAGTTATTTGTGACAGAAGCCGGTCTGTATGCCAATGAAATGGCGCCAAGGGTACATAACTCGGGGCATTGGTCAATTGAAGGTGCAGTCTGTTCACAGTTTGAAAACCATATACGTGCTGTTGCAGGCCTACCGCTCGGTTCTACAGAAGTGCTTCGCCCTACGGTGATGGTCAATATTATTGGGCGATATCCTGATGCCGCACAGGTACTGGCTTTAAATGGTGCGCATCTGCATATGTATAACAAGGAAGAACGGCCGGGGCGTAAACTCGGTCATATTACCTTAATGCCAGTTAATCATGCAGAGCTGACAGAGCTATGCCGTCAGCTGGCGAAAATATTGCCAGAGCCATTAGCCTTGACTCAAGATATGAACATTTAAACCTTAAACTGTTGCTAAAAAAAGCGGTCATTTTAGTGACCGCTTTTTTTATAGCTGTCATTACGGCATGATTGCGCCTCTTTTTTATTAGCTATGAATATCTTTAATTTTTTAAGTTTTATTTAATATCTGAATCGCGTCAGATTCTTCAATAGTTACTGAATTTATCAACTCAATATTCAACTGAAAAAAGTAGCTTCACATATAGAGTTTATGAAATTGGGAAATAATATTTAAATTTAGATTTATGAATTCATTTTATTGAATTTAAATTTTCTATTTTAAGTTTGAATTCAAAGTTTCATGCCGGTTGGCTTGTGGACAAACTTTAAATTTAAAATTAGAAAATAAATTTTGAATTTAAAACTAAAAAAATAAATTCAAAATTCATCTTGTTGAGCGTAACCATTCTTTAGCCAGTGCATTCGTATTGATAATTATCTATAAATTTAAAAGAGATTATTTGAATTCAAATTAATTTAAGATGGATTTTTAATTTGAATTTAAAACTATCTTTATAAATTTAAATGCTGAAGGGTTGTGGATAAAATTTTTAAATTTAAAATGAATTTAAAACAGGAAATTTTGACTTTAAATTTACGTTTCAAAACTTCCATTTTGACTTCAGAATGCTATGGTAAAAACAATAATTTAAATTCAAAGTGATAAGGATCTTATGCGCCACTTTGCTCTAATTTTTTCTACCGCTTTTTTGAGCGTGTCTCAGGTTAATGCTGAATTAATTATTAATGGTCAATCGAGTTCTACTTCGGTAACAGCAACATCTGCTATTTCAAATGCCTATAGTCCACAAAATAATTTTCAGGCATGTCTGGGCAACTTGCGTTCACAGGCTATATCTGCTGGAGTAAACGGAAGTACTTATGACCGTTATACCCAATCTTTAACACCTGATTATTCAGTAATCGACAAGCTAAATTATCAGCCAGAGTTTTCTACACCAATCTGGGATTATCTGTCGGGTCTGGTGGATGAAGAGCGAGTACAGGCAGGCCGAACAAAACTGGCACAGCATGCAGAGGTACTCAAGCGTGTTGAGGCAGCTTATGGTGTACCAGCCGAAACAGTAGTGGCAGTATGGGGGGTAGAGAGCAACTTCGGTGATATTTCAGGAAGTTATCCCTTGTTACAAGCGCTTGGAACATTAAGCTGTGAAGGCCGGCGCCAAAGTTATTTTCGTGGCGAGTTTTTTGCAGCCATGCGAATTTTACAACGTGGAGATTTACGTGAAGAGCAATTAAAAGGTTCATGGGCAGGCGCTTTTGGCCATACCCAATTTATGCCTTCGACCTATGAGGAACTGGCGGTCGATTTCGATGGAGATGGCCGGCGTGATTTAGTCTCAAGTACTATAGATGCCTTGGCTTCTACAGCAAACTTTCTAAAAAAACGCGGCTGGCAAACCGGTATGCCTTGGGGATTTGAAGTCAAACTTCCTTCAGGTTTTTCTGCACAGGGAGAAGGGCGGCGTAATAAAAAAGCTTTAAACAGCTGGGTAAATCGCGGATTAACTCGTACTGATGGTACTGCACTGGTTCAGGGAAACCTTTCAGGTTCTACACCAGCAGGTTTGATGATGCCGGCAGGTGAAAATGGACCGGCTTTTCTAGTATTTAAAAATTTTGATGCAATTTATAGTTATAACGCGGCAGAAAGTTATGGGTTGGCGATTGCCCATTTGTCTGACCGTTTACAAGGACAGGGACCTTTTTTGACGGCTTGGCCAACCGATGATGCCGGAACATCACGTGCGGAGCGGCGTGAAATTCAACAGTTTTTATTAAGAAAGGGTTATGACATCGGGGCAGTAGATGGACTGATCGGTGATAAAACCCGGCAGGCCATTCGTCAGGAACAGCAACGTTTAGGATTAAATCCAACCGGACGGGCGGGGCAGCAAATTCTGCGTGCTCTGCGTGCTGAATATATTATGCAGTAAAATCTAAAATTAAAGCAGCGAAATATTTCGCTGCTTTTCATGAATATAAAAGTCGGAAAATAATTTAAATTATTTCATCATCTTCGTCTGGTGTAATCATCGCCTCTAGCAAGTCCATAATAACGGCGGTAACATCTTGGCAAACTTCATGGTCATTTAAAATTTCAGATGCAGTGATGGTAATTTCAGTATCACTTGGCAAAAGTTTTTGTTCTTCTTCAATGAGCTGTTCAATAGGTAACAAGGTCTGCTTGATAGAGAAATGTAAAATATCATTAAATTCAATATTTTCATCTTCAAGTTCAATCGCACAATCATTTAAGTAGGGGAGCAGTACTGAATAAAGATAGGGCTTTAAGTCTGTAATATTAAATAACTCAATATCACGCGATTGCTCAATAGTGCTGATATGATCATTTGCTTCAATCAGAATATGATAGTAACTCACCTGAATATCCATCTTTGTTCCCCTCTAGCTGTCTTAACCATATCATGAAAATGATCTGTAACTAGACAGGGTAATATCCATACATAATATTGCAAGGCTTTTTACCGGAAAACCCTAAAACTATAAACAAGAAAAAACCGCGCCTGAGCGCGGTTTTTTTGAAAGTTAAAGTGAAAAATTATTTTTTATCATCTTTAACTTCAGTAAATTCAGCATCAACGACACCGTCATCAGCTTTTTGTTGCTGACCAGCATCACCACCCTGGAAAGCATTCGGATCAAAGCCTTGCGCACCACCCTGAGCACCTTGAGCGGCTTCATAAGCACGCTGGGTGATTGGCATAATGATGTTTTGTAATGCTTCAGTTTTTGCCTTAATAGCGTCAACATCATTTTCTTTAGTTGCAGCTTCAAGTTCAGAAACTGCTGTTTCAACGGCAGTTTTCTCATCAGCAGTTACTTGCTCGCCCAGATCTTTTACTGCTTTTTGTGCAGAAGAGATCAGTGCATCCGCTTCATTACGTGCTTTCGCCAGTTCTTCAAACTTGCGATCTTCTTCCGCATTCGCTTCCGCATCTTTAATCATTGCTTCAATTTCAGCATCAGACAAACCTGAGTTTGCTTTAATCTGGATCGATTGCTCTTTACCAGTACTCTTGTCTTTTGCAGAAACTTTCAGGATACCGTCAGCGTTAATGTCAAATGACACTTCAATTTGCGGTACGCCACGTGGAGCAGGTGGGATATCGCCTAACTGGAAGTTACCCAACAATTTATTTTGTTGAGCCATTTTTCGTTCACCTTGGTAAACCGAAATATCTACTGCAGGCTGGTTATCTGCCGCTGTAGAGAACACTTGTGATTTCTTCGCAGGAATCGTCGTGTTTTTCTCGATAATTGGAGTCAACACGCCGCCCATAGTTTCAATACCCAGTGTTAACGGGGTTACATCTAACAATAGTACGTCGTTCTTGTCACCAGACAATACAGCACCTTGAATCGCAGCACCAATTGCAACTGCTTCATCCGGGTTTACGTCTTTACGTGGCTCTTTACCAAAGAATTCTTGTACTTTTTGTTGTACAAGCGGCATACGAGATTGACCACCAACCAAAATGACGTCAGAGATGTCAGAAGTTGAAAGCCCAGCATCTTTAAGCGCAATACGGCAAGGCTCAATGGTACGCGCCACTAAATCAGCAACCAAACCTTCAAGTTTCGCACGTGTTACATTGATCACTAAGTGTTTAGGACCAGTTGCATCAGCGGTGATATATGGAAGATTGATTTCAGTTGCATTTGATGAAGAAAGCTCGATTTTTGCTTTTTCAGCAGCTTCTTTCAAACGTTGTAACGCAAGTGGATCATTTTTCAAGTTCACACTTTGTTCTTTCTTGAATTCTTCAACCAGAAATTCAATTAACGCGTTATCAAAGTCTTCACCACCAAGGAAAGTATCACCATTGGTTGATAACACTTCGATTTGCTGGTCGCCATCAAGGTCTGCGATTTCAATGATTGATACGTCAAAAGTACCACCACCTAAGTCATAAACTGCAACTTTACGGTCGCCTTCTTTTTTATCCATACCGAACGCAAGTGCAGCAGCAGTAGGTTCGTTAATGATACGTTTAACGTCTAGACCAGCGATTTTACCCGCATCTTTAGTTGCCTGACGCTGTGCATCGTTAAAATAAGCAGGCACAGTAATAACCGCTTCAGTTACGGTTTCACCTAAATAGTCTTCTGCAGTTTTCTTCATCTTTTTCAAGATTTCAGCAGAGATCTGTTGAGGTGCCAATTTTTTATCGTTAACTTCAACCCAAGCATCACCATTGTCTGCTTTGATGATTTTATAAGGTACAAGACCGATGTCTTTCTGTACCGCTTGATCTTCATAACGACGACCGATCAAACGCTTGATTGCGAATAATGTATTTTTCGGGTTGGTTACTGCTTGGCGTTTCGCGCTTTGACCAACCAGAATTTCGCCATCTTTATAGGCAATAATGGATGGGGTAGTGCGTGCGCCTTCCGCATTTTCGATTACTTTAACTTTATCGCCTTCAAGTACAGCAACACATGAGTTGGTTGTACCCAAGTCAATACCAATAATTTTAGCCATCTGACATATTCCTCAGTAATTTTTACAATCTTATGTTTGTTATCCGATATGAGAGTCTTTCAAAAATTTTCAAGTAAATTAGCTAAAAATTTTTAAAAACTCCCGCATTTAGAAGGCTTATTGCCCTACCATGACCATTGCAGGCCGTAACAGACGACCGGATAGGGTATAGCCTTTTTGCAAAACTGTACCTATTTCACCAGACTTGGCATTTGGATCAATACCCACCGCCTGATGCAGATCGGCATTAAAACCATTTGCCGTGTCTACAACTACCACGCCCGCTTTTTCAAGCGTAGTCAGTAACCCTTTTAATGTGAGTTCTACACCTTCCGATAAAGGAGTTTGTTCTTCACCAGTGGCTTGCAGCGCACGTTCAAGGTTATCTACTGTCTCAAGCAGGTTTTTCGCAAATTTCTCTAGAGCAAATTTTTTCGCAGTCTCAGCTTCACGCTCAAGACGCTCTTTTACTTTTTCACTCTCATAAATCGCATTCGCCGTACGAGCTTTTTCAAGTTTCAGGCTTTCTTCAAGCTTGATAATTTGTGCTTTTAAATCTTCAGCATCTGTTTCTAAATGCCCTGAACCGCTTTCAGCCTGAGTCTGTTGGTCATGTGCTTCTAATTGCTCTTCTTGAGGGTTTTGAGCCTGCTCATTTTGCTCATTCGCCATTGCTGATCTCCGTTTAAATGGGTTTTTAAACATGTACAGTCCTTATTTGGCCTCAGTACTAACTGCGTTACTTCTGAACTGCCATGATTGCTCATTCATTAATACTGTTGAAGTCGGGGCTAGATGAAAAAAATCAAGCAGAAACCCATATAAATATAAGGTTTTTTATTTCTTCTATATATAAAAGGTCATTTTTCTAAAAATTATCAGAAAATAAAATCGCTAAACCCCCTATAACAGGACGCTATAGAGGTATTTTTTCTTAAAATGGGTATAATTTTTAAATCATCTTCTTAAATTACAATGTAAAGCTTTTATAACGGTGTATAAGAGTTGTATAGCTGAATTATTATTAAAAATGAAAATTCCATCCTTTATGTAAATTAAAATCTTTATAAACTGAATAATTTAAATAATTCTCATTTGCTAATCCTAAAGATGTGCTTATTCATTTTACTCTGTAACAGTTTAATAAAAGATTTCAGAAGCTGTACCTGTCTTATTCAAAACACCAACCAATTGTATGCAGGACAATGAAAAGCTTTTGTTCATTATGATTTTCGCAAAGCAGTGTCTAGGCTTTGTGTATTTGATGTTTTTTTAAGGAAGGAAATGATGAAAAAATTAGGTTTAATTTCACTGGTGCTGGCAGGTGTTTCTTTTGCAGCTGTAGGCTGTGCGACCAATGATGGTATGACTCATCCTGAAACTGCACAAAGCCAGTCTGCTGTACAGTCTGAGACTGACACTTCATTAGTAAGTGCTCAAGCGTCTACAGATATTAGCGCACAAGGTGAAGTTGCGGCTCAAGCTGATCCTGCAGCTCAACAAATCGAAGCAGCACAGGCAGCTCCTGCTGAGCAGCCAGCAGCTATGACTGATGCTACAGCACAGTAAGAACTAATCCTCCAGGAAAGGATACAATGAAGAGAAGCCATCTCTTGATTGTTTAATTGTTGAGGAAACAATTGGAAATAGATAATAGACCTGAGATCTGTTATCTATTTTTGTCTAAACAGTCGTTATTAATAAAAATATAAAAACTCAATAAGAAAGATGAACTGTTGATTTAGAATTATAGATAAGAAAGTAATCCAGGTGTTTAGCTTAATATTTTAAGTTAACCATAGAGATATTGTTGTTAAGCTGACGGCTGACTTGTTTGGTAGAAATATCTGGCATGATATAAATAGAAAAGACAGTTAAAGTTTTAGTCTGCTCTATAATTTTGAGTTTATTTTAAAGAATAACTGCTATGTCAAACTATGCATAGGTTATAGCTAGAGTAAAAGATAAAAGAAAGCCCGGTTAAAACCAGGCTTAGTCTAGAGGAGGTAAGAAAAAGAGATTTAGTCTCTATCCCATTTCCGATATTCACGCTCGCGTTCACGCTGACGCTTTTCCCATTCCTTGTGATCTTTCTTCCATTCTTTACTATTTTCTCTACGCTGTTCATACAGCTTTTTACGCTGCTCCATACGCTTACGTTCCCATTCACGCTGATCATAACGCTGCTGGTCATAGCGTTGATCTCGGTCATACCGATGATCACGATCATAACGCCGGTCCTGATCATAACGGCCATCATATTGATAGTCATCCGGATAAACCGCACAACCACTTGCTAATACTGCTGTTGCAAGCGAAAGTCCTAATAATTTATTTAACATGCTGCTGTTCCTTTCTACTCTTGCCGTCCAGTGGCAAAAAACATCCTGAAAACCATTGCTTAATGTCAATGACAGTTTATAGAAATAAGAATAGCGTATTCAGCTTGTTGGATTTGTATACACACTAGTTGTTTTATATACCAGTATAGTCAAATGACAGTTAATCATGTAGAAAGTATGAAGAAATAAATAAGGAGAAAATGGCATGGCAGTTTCTAACTTGGCAATACAACAATTATTAAAAAAAACTCAAGGTCCCGCAGCACGTGCACTCGATAAATTGCCTGATCTTGCCAAAGAATCAATTGCCAAGGCATTGGGCTATAGCTATATCTATCCGCAGCTCGACCCTCTGGTCAAATGTTTAATGGCCATACAGCATAAGCAGGGTAAGTTTGGTTTAATTACAGATCAGCCCTTAAAAGATCGAGAAGGCTTTGAAAAACAGATTGCAGAGCTAACCGCAAAGAAAACTCCTATCAAACATGTAGAGGACATCCGGCTACCTTTACAAAGTGGCACGATTACAGCCCGGCATTATCATCCTGATCCACAGAAAAAATTACCTTTAATCATGTTTTATCATGGAGGAGGGTTTGTGATTGGTAGCTTGAATACACATGATGAAGTTTGTCGTCTGATTGCCAAATATGCCAATACTCAGGTGATCAGTATAGATTATCCACTTGCACCTGAGGTTGGTCCAAAACAGATAATTCAGTGCTGTGAGGATGCGCTCGCATGGGCCTATCAGAACCGTAAGCAGCTTAAGATTTATAAAAACCGTATTGCAGTCGCAGGGGACAGTGCCGGTGCCAATATCAGTGCAGTAGTTGCACAGCGTACAGTGAATAAGGCTTATAAACCTTCTGCGCAGTTATTAATTTACCCGGTAGTAGACTTCAAGAGCCGTCACCCTTCTTTTTATAACTATAATGAAGGATTAGTACTGACCAAAGATGACGTGGACCGCGTTACAGAGTTTTATGCTATTCGTCATCATATCGAATTGGATGACCCGATGATTTCGCCTACTTATGGTGAGTTAAAACATCTGCCGCCAACTTTTATTTTAACTGCCGGGCATGATGTTCTACACGATGAAGGAAAGATTTATAGCCATAAGCTGCGTCAGCAGGGCGTAAAGGTCCGCTATCAGGAATTTGAAGACCAGGCTCATGGTTTTGTTAATCTGACTTTGGTATCTGGAAAAGCCAAAAAATATACAATTCAAATTGCCAAGGATTTCCGTAAATTCTGGAATAAAGCAGCATAACTGCTATCAAGGTTTCTTATATTTCTAAAGCTCATTTAGATGAAGTATTTTAGGTTCCACGTGAAACAAAAAATATCAAGTGATCTGAGCTTTAGGAAATATTAAGTCAAACGCAGGTACGTATAGACCTTTTAGAAAAATTGCCTGGGAAAAGTCCGGAAACAGGCAGCCAGTATTTTTCCAGTGTGCCTGATATATTACATTTAAGGAACCTTTAAATTCAGGACGGAAACGGTAATGCCGTTGTCCATCAAACTGATCAATCTGCATCAACTGTTTAGGTAGATATTTAGAGTTGACTGGTACACTTTTAAAGTAAGGTGAAAAACCAATATGCAGAGACATTTCATGTTCAGAAGATGCAATATGGCAAAAGAGTTGATTCTGCTGTCGTCGCCATTCAAAACGTGCCAGTTCTTTAGGAATGCCCCATAACTTACGGCCGTGTATTACAGACTCTGTAGTTGAGACATAAATTTTTGGAATAGTAGAAAGTATACGTTGTGTCATTAAAGGATGATCAAGAATCAATAATTCATCATAAGGTTGTATAGGAGTATCCTGATAGCGTACCAATATGACTTGGACGAAGCGCCCTGTAGAAGAGTAGGACAAACCAAAATGGCGAAATTTTTTCAGAAACTGCGGAGTAAGCCAGTAATTTAAAATAAAGCCTTCTCCTTGCAAGTTCCAAGGCGGTAACTGTAAGTTATGCGGATCAGTATGATTTATTCTTGTCATAACACATACTCAAAATAATTACTTTTCTGCTGATTAATAAATTATGAAAGCTTAATATAGCTAAATCTAAAAGCTCTAGAAAATAGTGTGGGTAAATAAATGTTAAAACAGATAATCGTGGGTATGAGCGCAGGTTTTTTGAGTATCTCGGTATGGGCTGCCAACAGTGCCATGCAAATAAAAACATCTTTGGGTAATATCGAAATAGAATTATTTAACGATAAAGCGCCTGTGTCAGTTAAAAATTTTGAAAGCTATGTAAAGAGTAATTTCTACAATGGTACCATTTTCCATCGGGTCATTCCTGGCTTCATGATTCAGGGTGGAGGGTTTGATGCACATATGAAACAGAAACCTACAAATGCCCCTATACGTAATGAAGCAGGTAATGGTTTAAAAAATACCCGGGGTACTTTAGCAATGGCACGTACCAATGATCCAAACTCAGCTACCAGTCAATTTTTTATAAATATTGCTAATAATGACTTTTTAAATAGAAATATAATGAATGACGGATACGCAGTATTTGGCCGGGTTACTCAAGGAATGGAAATAGTCGATAAAATCGGTGCTGTACCGACAGGTAACAATGGCCCATACCAAAATGTTCCAGTTCAACCAGTTAAAATTTTAGAGATAAAAACAAAAGTAAACAAAACTGATAAATAAATACTCATTTAAGTGGGAATATTTAACTTATATTTCTATTTTAAAATTAATAAGTTATAGGGTAGCTATACTAATAAAAAGTTAAATAAAATGTATGTTTTTAGAACACTTGTAAAAACAGCAGCTTAAAAGTGCTTGCCACAGCTCATTTTTGCCCTATAATGAGCTCATCCCGACGCGATTAAGACAAAGATCTTCACTAAAGGGTGAAGGTAGTGGTTCTTATTTGCGTTAATTCTGTCTCTGACGAAGAGCAGAAAGATCATTAAGAGAGTATGAAGAACAACTTGTGTGGATTTTTACTGGTTGATCGATCGAAATAATTTTCATTGATTGAATGGTAGAAATTTCTCGAAGTTTATTTGAGTAAATTTTTAGTCAGAAGATTAATGAGCCAGAATTGGTACCTTGTCTATAAATAAGGTACAAATGATTTTAACTGAAGAGTTTGATCATGGCTCAGATTGAACGCTGGCGGCAGGCTTAACACATGCAAGTCGAGCGGATGAAGGTAGCTTGCTACTGGATTCAGCGGCGGACGGGTGAGTAATGCTTAGGAATCTGCCTATTAGTGGGGGACAACGTTCCGAAAGGAG